>CAIJLM010000372.1 GCA_903821495.1 uncultured Chthonomonas sp.
AACTATTCCAGTAACCGCCTTACACGCAAAATATCCCTGCCTGTTCTCGCCCTCCTCGCGACAGGGGTGTTGGCTCGCCCCGTTCTCGCGGACGACGCGCCTCAGTTCCGAGGCCCCAACCGCGACGGCATCTATAAAGAGAAGGGTCTCCTACAGTCGTGGGGGGCGGGAGGTCCTAAACTCCTCTGGAAATCGCCGCGTAGGGGCGAAGGTCACGCCACCCCCTCTGTCGCCAACGGGCGCGTCTATGGCATGGGGCTACGCGATAACCAAGAGATAGTCTGGGCGGTGGATGTGAAGACAGGCGGCGAAGTGTGGAGTACTCCTATTGCGCCGGGTATATCGCTGGATGCGGGGCAGGGCGGCTACGGTTCGCGTAGCACCCCCACTGTTGTCGGCAAAAAACTCTATACGCTGGGAGTGGGCGGTGAACTCGTCTGCCTGAACGTAGCGGACGGCAAACTGCTATGGCATAAAAACCTCGTCAAAGACTTCGGCGGTTCGATTCCCACATGGGGCTACTGTGAATCCCCCTTGGTTGATGGCGAAAAAGTCATCATCGCGCCCGGCGGAGAGAACACCATTATCGCACTGCATCGGAATACAGGCGACACTCTCTGGACAACGCGCGTTCCCGAAAAAGACCGCGCCCACTACTCCTCCGCCATCGCTACAGAGGTTGACGGCGTGCGTCAGTATGTTGAGTTTCTTGGGGGCGGTCTCATCGGAGTCTCCGCAAAAGACGGCAAGTTCCTCTGGAGATACAACACTCCCGCCAATGGCACTGCGAACTGCGCGGCTCCTATCGCCATAGAGAACCTCATCTTCGCCGCTTCCGGGTATGGAACGGGCGGAGGGTTGGCGCAACTCGCCTCTAATGGAGGCGGTATCTCTGCAAAACAGATATACTTTACCAAAGAGATGCAGAACCATCACGGCGGCATGGTCGTGGTTGGCGACTACCTGTACGGATTCAACGGCGGCACGCTCACCTGCCTTGAATTCAAGACGGGCAAAGTGATGTGGACGGATAGAAGCGTTGGCAAAGGCTCTGTCACTTTTGCAGACGGAAGGCTCTATGTTCGTAGCGAACGGGGCCCCATCGCCCTAGTAGAGCCTACGCCTAAGGGCTATGTAGAAGCGGGACGCTTCGACCAGCCCGACCGCTCAGGGCAACCTAGCTGGCCCTACATCGTAGTCTCAAACGGCAAGATGTATGTCCGCGATATGAATACCCTGCTCTGCTACGATGTGAAGTAGTAGCCGTTAAGGGGAGGCTTCTGTGTCCAACCCCTTCGATAGCGTTACCAAGTTTCTGATTGAGTTGGAGACGCAAAAATGGGTAGACCTGCTGGAGCTTCCTCCCGCCGAGGCGGAAGCGATGGATGCCGACCTCTCTACGATTTCGCCGCAAACTGGAACGAGGTCAATCGTCGCTACCATGCGCTAACCAAATAGCGCCACTCTAATTCAAGGAGAAGTCGTCTCGAACATGAAACTGAACTATTCCAGTAACCGCCTTACACGCAAAATATCCCTGCCTGTTCTCGCCCTCCTCGCGACAGGGGTGTTGGCTCGCCCCGTTCTCGCGGACGACGCGCCTCAGTTCCGAGGCCCCAACCGCGACGGCATCTATAAAGAG
>CAIJLM010000373.1 GCA_903821495.1 uncultured Chthonomonas sp.
TATGCCTCGATAGGGAGACCTAAAAAAGACGGGGCGTGTGATGAGTTTGAAACAACTTTCCAGAATCTGCTGAAACGCAACCCTAAGATGATTCGTTGTTACGATAGAAGGTTTGGAATCGGAACTACTCAGTCGCCCCTCTTCGACGTAGTTTCCTATTTTATGCTATTTTCTCGTTGTTCGGGAAAATGGCGGTTTTTAAGAAACTTTTGGGATTAGGGACAAAAGTTTCTTGTTTTATGCCACTTTCTCGTTCGGGAAAATGGCGGTTTTCAAGAAACTTTCCGCAAAAACGGAGGGGCTAGGCAGAATCGCGAGGCTGAGAAGTTACTTGGAATCTAAGGAGTTAAGGAAGATGACCCCTCTGTTTACGATGCTCGCGCTGTATGTAGGCTTAGGTCTGCTGTTTCTCGGCATATCCGCCCCGCTCATAGCGAGGCGTATTCCGCCGAATAACTGGTACGGCTTTCGCGTTCCTAAAACGCTCTCAAGCCCGAAAATCTGGTATCCGGTCAACCAGTATAGCGGGAAGGAGATGTATAAGACGGGGCTACGCCTCATCCTATGCGCTTTCGCTCTTGCGCTCGTTCCCGGCATGAAGGTGGAGTTCTATGTTAGCGCCTGCTCCGCGGTTCTCATCTTGGACTTAGCGCGCGGGCTTATTTTGACCGTGCGCTACCTACGCACTTTTTAAGGAATCTCACACTATGAAACATAGCATTCGATGGATAGGATGCGCCCTCGCTTTGGCGGGTCTGATAACATTATCCGCCTCCGCCAACGCGCAAAAGCCCGATTCTGGCAAGTTCGTTCTGAACATTCAAGACAACGATATAGGAACCTACTCCTTCAAAACCGACGCTCAGGGCGGCACGACCTACGAGCAGTCTCTCTCTATTGGCGGGCAGAAAATTACGGCTAAGACGCAGATTCAGGCGAAGGGCGGCGTAATTACCTCGGTCAACTACGAATCCAAGCCTGGCGGAAAGTACACGCTTACCGTTGCAGGGGCGAAGAGTAGCGCTTCGCTAAACGGGCAACCGCCTAAGACCATGAACATCAAAGAGAAGTTGTACCCATTTGATAACTTCGCGCCGCACGTTCTGAGCAGTATGCTTCGAGCGTATAACTCCACAAAGGGCGGAACCCAAAAACTCGATGTTCTACTGGTGAACAACGGTATCCCTATCAAAATTGAAGTGACCGCAAAGGGAACAAAACCTCGCAAAATCGGCGGTAAGATGGTTCCTGTCTCCAACTACACGCTCTCTATTGCGGGGGGCGCGGGTAAGGTGGAGATAGAGGTATACACGGATAGCGACAGGCGCGTTCTTGGCTGGAACGTGCCTAGCCAGAAGTACAAAGCGTGGCGCGAGGGATATAAGGAGGTCGCGGCGGCGGACGAGCCAACCGACCCCCTCCTCTCTAAGCCGACCTTTGAGGTGACGGTGGAGACAGGGGTGAAGATACCCATGCGGGACGGCATAAAACTCGTCGCCGATGTCTATAGACCCAAGGAGGCGGGGGGCGGTAAGTTCCCCGTCATCCTACAGCGAACCCCCTACGGACGCGGTAATGCCCTCGAAGCGTACTCTTACGCAAAACGGGGCTATATTTTTGTGGCGCAAGACGTGCGCGGAAAGTTCGATTCGCCGGGAGTGTTCGAGCCGTTCGTCAACGAGGCGCAAGATGGTTTCGATACGGTGGAGTGGTGCGGTAAGCAGGAGTGGTCTACAGGAAAGGTGGGCATGATTGGCGGCTCCTACCTCGGATTTGTGCAGTGGGCGGCGGCGAGAGAAGGAAGCGACTATCTCAAGTGCATCGTGCCTATCGTTAGCCCGCCAGACCCGTTTTTCAATATCCCCTACGCCTATGGCGCTCTATTCCTGTATCCCGGACTATGGTGGGCGCAGATAGTAAAAGACAAGGGTATGAACGCTCCCAAAACTCTCACTGATATACAAAAATTCTATACGCTTCCTCTCAAAAATGTAGATAAGGCGCTCTTTGGGAAGACGATTCCCTTCTTTCAAACGTGGCTCAAAAACTCCTCCAACAACGCCTATTGGGATAAGGTCAACTTCAATAGTCGCATGGCGCAGTTTAAGCCGCTCCCCGCGCTACACGTCTCCGGTTGGTTTGATGGCGACGGCATCGGCACAAAGCGCAACTACGCCGCGATGACGGCGGTGGGACAGGCGAACCAGAAACTTATCTACGGAGCCTGGCCCCACGCAGTCAATTCGGTCACAAAGGTTGGCGAACTGGACTTTGGCTCAAACTCCTTAAAAGACCTCGACACTATCTATCTTCGCTGGTTCGACCACTGGCTCAAGGGCGTGGATAACGGAATCGAAAAAGAGCCGCCCGTTGAGGTCTTCCTGATGGGGCGTAATGAGTGGCGCAAATTCTCGCACTGGCCCCCCGCTGAGGCTACCGCGCAAAAGTGGTACCTCCACTCCAACGGCAAAGCGAACACGCAGAAGGGCGACGGTAGCCTCTCCATTGAAGCGCCTGGTGCTGAAAAGCCCGACCACTACACCTACGACCCTGCGAATCCCTACGTGCCGCACACCTTGAAGAGCGACATCGCGAAGAAGGCGGACGGCACTTCACTAGATGTGACGCCAGACGAGCAGGGCGCGGATATGCTTGTCTACTCGTCCGCAAAACTTGAGTCGGATGTGATTGTAGCGGGACCTGTTTCGCTTCACATTACAGCAAGCACGAGCGCGAAAGATACCGACTGGTACGCCTACGTGAGCGACGTATTGCCGAACGGGAAGTCGCTGGCACTGGTGCAGGGCATTATTCGGGCGCGGTTTCGGAAGTCATTCGAGAAGCCGGAACTCCTCACTCCTAATGAGACCGCCGAATATGAGATAGACCTCTGGTCGCTAGGACACGTTTTTCAGAAGGGACACCGCCTCCGCGTTGTGATAACCTCCTCCTGCTTCCCTATCTATGACCGCAACCTGAACACGGGCGAGGACATCGCGACGGGTACGCGCATGGTTAAGGCGAAGCAGACCCTCTTCCACGAGATGGGGAAGGAGTCGTACCTTACGTTTCATGTTCTGCCTAAGTAGGGTAGTATGTAGCCGTTGGAGAAGCGCAGGCTAATGTAGGCGCGGCGGGAGAGGGCTATCATGAACAGAACATTGCAACAGTTTCTTGTGAACCTCAGTCACGGCTGGTCGTTTTTCGTGTGGGGCTTTGCGCTCCTCTGCGTTATAGCGGGCATATCCGCGCAACGCTACTTAAACCGTTCTCGCGCCAGCGGCGATGTTGTAAAATTGCGCCGAGCGAAGACCGCCTATGCACTCGCCGCTTCGTGTTTCGTGGTGAGCATAGTTGCGCTTGGGCTGTCGATACTGCACGTTGGATGCTCGTATAAGCTTCAGGACGAACACAAGTGTAGCGTCAACCTCAAACAGTTACATCTTGCGATACGTTTGTACGCGCAGGACTACGATGAGCGTATGCCTCCAGCGAAGCGTTGGGCGGAACTCATATCGCCAAAGTACGTCTCAGCGGATAGCCATAATTGCCCATCCGCTACAACACCGTTCAGTTATGGAATGAATGCCGCAGTCGCAGGCGCTTCCTGGTCAGAGATAGCCAATGAAGATCACACAAATATACCCGTTCTGTTCGAGGCGGATGCCCCTGTGCGCTCGTTTTCAGGGGGCATGAAAGATGTCGCAAAATTTCGGCACGCCGGGCGCTCAAATATTACTTTCATGGATGGTCATCTTAGAATCTATTCTTATACCCTGTTGGATAGGTTGGCGTGGAAGCCGAAGATAGAACTTCCAGCGCAGAAGAGGTAAGAGTTCAGGGTTGCGGCTCTTCACATAACCCGCGCAACCTCTCCTAGCCCTCAACCCCTGCCCCTTCTCCCAATTCTGGGAGAAGGGGTGAATGCACGGA
>CAIJLM010000374.1 GCA_903821495.1 uncultured Chthonomonas sp.
CTTCTTCACATAACCTCACCCCGCCTCTCCTTCGCAAAGGAGAGGAGTTCTTGTGGTTTGAGATTGGGAAGTTTGGCGCGTTCTTCTAAGTTTGGGACTTTTTCGCGTGTTTTGCGTGTTTCGCGGTTCATTCCCAAAAGAGTGAACTCTTACTTGTTCGGGTTGCGCTGTTATGTGGATATAGACTACCCCTCTTTTCGCTTTTGAAGGGCGCGGTTCCTGCTCTAATTGCGTCTCCTACGGATTACAGAGGGGTATTGCGACGAATTCCACACATTTCGCGTGACCTTTACCGTTGACTTTATCTCGTTGGCAACCTATAATGTACATAACATAATGAGGAGGGCGAAGGCGATGAGAGGTCTGCACTGGCAGTGCGCGGCGTGTTTAAGCCTGCTATGGATTGCGGGCGCGGGGTGTATGGAGGACACAAAGGGAACCTATAGAGCGGTAACGGATAAAAATGGCGAGCTAGTTCCGGGCGACGCTTCGCAACGTAGCTTTGTGAAAGCCCCCAATCCCGATAGTTCAGAGTTAATACCTGTACAGCCTGCCGACAAGAGAGGGACAGACGCGGGGCATGGCAAGGCGACAGTCCCGACGGACAAGGCGCTCCCCAAGGAGGTCTTTGGCATAGCCGTCTATCCCAAATCGCAAGTAGCGGAGGGGTTTGATACGGGAAAATCGGTCATATCCGATGCGATGCGTCAGGTCATCCATGAGACGAAAGACCCTGCGTCTGTTGTAGATACTTTTTTCGCTCAGAATCTGCCCGAAGCCCAACGCTCCGAAACCAAGATAGCGAGTGGAACCGGAGTCATCTACCTGCTTCCACTGAAGGACGGCGTATCGCGCTCTGTCGCCATCACGCCCACCACAGAAGATAAAACCCTTATCACATACGGCAAAGTAGACGATGCCACCGCCGCCGCCGCTTCCGCTATCGCCGAAAAGACGAGCCGCCCTCAGCCCTCAGGGCAAAAACCTCATGGGCGAACCGCTACCACGCTACCCGGCGGGGCGTTCGATAAGCCAGTGGCGAATGGCATTCCCCCGCCACCCGCCGGACTTGCCTCTCCCGCCGATACTAAAACTATGCCGTAGGCATCTACCGCACAGACTCTATCAGTTCAGAGCGCGTGGGTAGCGATGGTTGCGCCCCCATGCGCGTTACCGAGAGTGAGGCGGCGGATAGCGCAAAAGCGACTGCCGCCGCCAACTCCGCTCCTTCGCCTAGCCCAACCGCGAGAGCGCCGCTAAAACAGTCCCCCGCCGCTGTCGTATCCACCGCCGTCACAACAGGCGCGGCGTAGCGCCTCGTTCCGCCCGTGTCCGCCACAAGACATCCTTGAGCGCCTAGCGTAATAATCACGCGCCCAATGCCCAGCGCCTGCAACTCCTCCGCTACACTCTCCATATCCTCACGCCCCGTCGCCGTTCCGCCGAGTAGCGTCAGCGCTTCGTGTTCGTTCGGGGTGAGAACATCCACGCACTGCAAGAGAGCCAGAGGAAGGAGTTGCGCGGGAGCGGGATTCAGCAGGACTCTGGTTCCGTGTCTCTTGGCTACGGTTATCGCGCTCTGCACGGCTTCCAGAGGTATCTCCAGCTGAACCACCAGCCAGTCCGCCGCCGCGATAACGCTCTCCGTAGCCAATATATCCGCCTCGCACACGCGCCCGTTCGCGCCCGGAGCCACCATGATGGCGTTCTCTCCCGCCGCCGACACGCCAATCAACGCCACGCCGGAGGGAGCCTCGCTATCCGATTTGAGTGTGTGAGTCTGCACGCCCGCCCTCTCCATTTCAGAGCGGAGAGCGACTCCGAAAGCGTCCATGCCCACCCTGCCAACAAAGACGACATCGCCTCCTAGCCGCGCCGCCGCCACCGCCTGATTCGCCCCTTTGCCACCCGGTATCGTCGCAAACTCGCCCCCCAAAACCGTCTCGCCCGGCGCGGGTATACGCTCCGCCTTCACCACCAAGTCCATATTGGCGCTACCAACTACTACTATTTTCGCGGTCTGGCTCACGGTCGCTTCTCTCCTTCTGGTTTTGCTTTCGGATGACGCTCGGTCTTCTCTATGGTTATCCGCACCACATAATCGGTATGGGGATAGCGGCGCAACCTGAGACAGACGGGCAAACTCCGCTGTATCGCCTCCTGTATCCTCTCAAGAGTCGCCGTTCGCGAACGTTGGCGCATCTCAGGGACGGACACAAAGCGCCAAGTTCTCTCTTCGCCATCCTCTAAGCGTAGTCGCGCCGTACCCACCTGCATATCTATCTCCCGCAAAACGCCCCGCACATTGTACTCGTCGGAGAGAGTGGGCGCATTTACGCTGTCGTTTGTATCCGAAACTCCTCGCGCAAGTATCTCGCCCCGCGTCAGCGATTCGGGATAGACCCAAACGCTATCTCCAACCTGAAAGGACTGTTTGCCCACCTCGCGCCCCTTGAGATACCAGCGCGTTTTGTCGTCCACCTTATAGCGAACGGTTCGCCCCTCCACCTTCAAAACGAGTCGGTTCTCTTCAAAAGCGAGGATAGGGGCGTATATCAGGGTTCCGCGAAGATAGGAGAGCCACTGATAGGAGGCGGAGTCCATTACGCCTAGCGTCTCATAAGCGGAGTC
>CAIJLM010000375.1 GCA_903821495.1 uncultured Chthonomonas sp.
GAGCGGGTGAGGCAACCGTCGCCGAGCGCGACTCCGAGCGCAAGCGCGAAGTTCTCGCTAAGGGCGCTATGCCCAAAGCCAGCGCCTTGTAGAGTCAGGTGTTCCCCAATTTCGAGGCTCTCAACCGCGACATCGCCGCGCTCTTGCGTGAGTACTTGGTGGTTGCCCGTGATGCGAACCTCGAACCCTGCGCGAGTGCGTAGCCGATAGACCTTTTTTACGCCCGTCGGGAAGATGCTCTCGACAAAGTGAGGTTGCCCGTCCGCGCCGATAATTCGCGCTGTTTTCCCTACGAGTGAATCTATCCTTTGCCAGCCTTCTGCCGTCGCGACGAGGGTATCGCCCGTGACGCAGGGGTTGGAGGCGTGGATTCTATCGGTGACTTTGGAGGTGTGCCACTTGTTGATGGTGGTGTCGTACTGCATACCGGGGTCGCCGCAAATCCACGCCGCCTCGCCAATCGCGTTCATCAAATCACGCGCTTTGTAGGTGCGGGAGGGTTCGCCGCTCAGAACGTACTGCGTCGTCCAGTCCTTGTCCTCTATCACGGCTTGCATGAACTCGTCGGTTACGCGAATAGAGTGGTTTCCGTTCTGGAAACTGACGCTATCGTAAGCCCCTCCAGCGACGTTGAACGCGCCGCTATAGCCCGCGTCAATGAGCGCCCACGCTTTTTTCTCTTCTTTGGCTTTGCTCTCGATAAAGTCCATAATATCGGGATGCTCAATGTTCAGAATCACCATTTTAGCGGCGCGTCGAGTTTTGCCGCCGCTCTTTATCGCGCCAGCGAACTGGTCGAAGCCGCGCATAAAAGAGAGAGGTCCCGAAGCGGTTCCGCCGCCCACGAGGGGTTCGCGGGAGGAGCGAATGGGCGAGAGGTTCGTTCCGGTTCCGCTTCCAAACTTGAAGAGCATACCCTCCGTTTTGGCAAGCCCCAGTATCGACTCCATCGTATCGTCCACGCTATTGATAAAGCAGGCGGAGCATTGGGGTTTGGGCTGTTCCGGTAGCCCGACATTGAACCAGACAGGCGAATTGAAGGCGGCTTTCTGGTGCAAAAGCAGGTGGGTGAGTTCGTCTTGGAACGTCTTCGCGTCCGCTTCGGTGGCGAAATAGTCCATCTTCCGCCCCCAGTCCGCCATGGTGTCGGCGACGCGCCCAATGAGTTGGCGAACGCTTCGCTCACGCTCAGGCGTACCAATATGCCCTCGAAAATACTTCGAGACCACGACGTTGGTGGCGAGTTGCGTCCACGATTTCGGAATCTCCACGCCGCGTTGCTCAAAGACCTTCTCGCCGCGCTCATTGGAGATAACTGCGTCGCGCAGTTCCCACTCCACGGTGGCGTAGACATCTTCGCCGGGCTTGGTGTAGCGGCGTTCGACTTTCAGTCCGGGAGCGCCTACGGGACGCGCCGACTTGTGACCGGCGCTCGCAACCGCTTTTGTGCGGGTGACGGCTTTGGTTCCGTTTCCGTTCGTATGGGCGACGGCATGATCCATTTCGTCCGGTAGAATCACCGAACTAATGTCTGTTTGATGGGGGGTTGGGTCTTGTGCCAACGTGCGCTCTCCTTCTATAAAAACGTAAACAGGAATGACAGGGGGCTAAAAGCGTAGCCCTCACCCACGTCCCCTCTCCCAATTCTGGGCGAGGGGGGACTA
>CAIJLM010000376.1 GCA_903821495.1 uncultured Chthonomonas sp.
ACTGAGGGGATTATATCACTCTATCGTAAACCTATCGTAAACAAATAGCCCATTTTAGGCGTAGTTTGCAAAAGAGTGGATAAATTTTGCAAATCTCTGGCAGAAAGGCGCTCCCCGTTGAGCCTAATGACATCGTTTTAGGAACGATACCTGTCTATTGTGTAGCGTCTCTTGTGAATCCTTCCTGAGAACGGTGAAATTAGTCATAAGAGTTCAGAGTTGCGGGAACTCTTGCTTACTTTTCACATAACCTCACCCTATGCCATGCGACCTAGCCCCCTTCCCGAAGCGGGAAAGGGGCTAGGTCGCTAATGAGATAAGAGAGGCGGTTGAACGCTAGGTTTTGACCTGCGCCAAAGTCTATTCTATCGTAACCCCGTCTTTGTCGGAGCCGCCGCTACCCGTTTTGAGAAGGGAATAGGGGTTATCAAAGCCCCTGCTCGATAACCTCTTCCATCGTCACCACGCCGCCACGATTGACCGCGGCGCGCACGAGTAGGCATGCCAACACCGAGTCGCGCCCGTTCTCTACTGTTGAAATGGCGGGCTTGCGTGTGCGTACCGAGTCGGCGAAGGCTTCCAGAGCGAGGTAGGTGCTGTCAATCTCCCCTTGATGATTGTGTCCTATTCTGTCCGGCAGGTTCAACTCTTTGCGGTAGACGAATGTGCCGGAGTTGAAGTCTATGCCGGCGCGGGTTCCTACCAGTTTGGTGTACTCGTAGTTGAAGTGGGCTTTCATAGCCCCTGACTGTCCAGGCGCGACCCAGCTGTGCAGAATGTTCACTACTACGCCGTTCTCGTACTCTACGATAGCGGAGTAGTAGTCGGTGACGGTGCGGTCAGCCTGTTGCTCGCCCCACAGCCCTGCGCGCCCCATCCCCATCGCTCGCTTAGGTCGGCACTGGTTCGCCCAGTTCATTACGTCCCAGTTATGAACGGCTTGCTCCACCATCCAGTCGCCGGATAGCTCCTTCTTTCCGAACCAGTTATAGAGAGGACCCCATGCGTTTGACCATGCGATTCGCCCTTCCACAAGGTCGCCTAGTTCACCCGCCCAAATCTGCCCCATCGTCTCGATAAAGCGGGGGTCGGCGCGGCGCTGAAAGCCGAGTTGGATAATGAGGTCGGTTCCCTTCGCCGCATCCACAACCTCTTGACACTCCTTTGCGTTGATACACATCGGCTTTTCGGCGTAGATGTCTTTGCCTGCGCTGATGGTGTCGAGGTAGTTCTGGTGGTGGAGGTGAACGGGGAGAGCGCTGACTACGCCCTGAATGTCGTCGCGCTTGAGCAGTTCGTTCCAGTCGGCGGTCTCGGCAGGGGCTTTTTGCCCCGCCGCGACTATCATGTCGGAGGCTTTCGCGCGGTTAGCGGGTTCAACATCGCTGATAGCGCGTATCTCTACATTCGGAACCTTGAGCATACTCTGAAGAAGGCTTCGTCCGCGCCCTCCCGTTCCTATAAATCCGATACCGATTGGTTCGGGCATCTTGTAGTTCTCCTTTGAGGAAGATGTGTGATTTTCACCACGATTAGGTTAGGCGCGGCAAGGGGGGAATCCTGCACAAAGAGCGTTCGGGCTTGACGGCTAGTAGTATAGAAACTCGCTTGTGTTCAGCAGTACGCGGCACAGCCCCGCCAGCCCATAACTTTTGACGATAGCCTCCGCCGCGCTACGCTCGCTTGTTTGAGGTAGGCGGGAGTACGCTATCAGGAACGCCTGCTCCACTACGCTCGTTTTTGTCTGCTTCGCCTCCTGTTGAACCCGTTCGGCAAAGAACCCCGACTGCTGTTGAATGAACGCGCTATTGAGGAGGCTCAGGGCTTGTAGGGCGGTGGTGACGCTGGTGCGTTTGGCGGTTCTCTCAGAGCTATCGGGGCAGTCGAAACTACCCAACAGCTCGTCGCGAATACCCCGTGCAGGCTGTTGATAGATGCATCGCCGCCATGTCTCCTCGCCTTGGTCTTCTAGTGTGGAGTAGATAGCGACGTTGACGACATCGTACTTGAAGAGGCGGAAACTTGCGCCCCCCATTTTGCGGTTGAGTTTGCCGCTGGTGGCGAGAATGGAGTCTCGAATCGCCTCCGCCTCTAATCGGCGCAGAGGCATACGCCATAAGTAACGGTTGTCTGCGTCTTTGCGTTCGTTTTGGAGTAGGGCGGCGCTACTCTGGCGATAGGCGTAGGAGGTGACGATAAGCCTTTGCATCCGTTTTACTCTCCAGCCGTTCTCTACAAAGTTTGAGGAGAGCCAGTCGAGAAGTTCTGGGTGGGAGGGGCGTTCGCCGTTGTTTCCGAAGTCGCTTGGCGTACCCACAATACCCCGCCCGAAATGGTGCGCCCACATTCGATTGACCATAACCCGCGCCGTAAGCGGGTTTTCGGGATGCACGAGCCACTCTGCAAGCGCGAGGCGCGGGTTGTTAGCCGTCTGTAGCTCCGATGAAACCGTGCGAACCTGCGAGAGCGCCCCCGGATGAACCTCCTCTATACGTTGCATTACGTCGCCACGCTTGAGCAGATAGACCGGGTCGGGCATCGCAAACTGCCCAATATACGCCATTTGCCTGCCGTCCGCCGCCTCTATCTCCTTCTGGATTTGCCGTTTCTTCTCTTGCAGTAGTTGATACTTGGCGCGTTGGTCGGGCGACATCTTAGAGAGAAGCGGGGTTCGGGAAGCAGGGGACTGCGCTCTATCCGCGCCTGTGCTAACCACCTTCCACATTTTTCCGTCCAGAGAGACGCTCACCTCGTAATCTACGGCAATCCTATCTGTGAAGAAGCCTTGCGCGTCTCTCGCCCACGCCACGCGCTGTATAGTCTGCATCTCCGGTAGTTCAATTTGCGCCCAGCCCTTGCCGGGTTCGGCGCTTATCCAGCTGTTGGCGTTGCCATGTAGGTCGTCGTTGAGGTGCGCTATCTGATGGATGGCGAAGTTGGGTAGGACGGAGGAGGCAGAGGCTTTCGCGCCTCGTTTTGCGGAGGCGAGGTTCGTCTTTAAGTCCCTGCCGAAGACCGTCAACTCGTCAATACAGGGTTCTGAACCGTCTACCGTTCGCAGGATGGAGAGGCGTACAAATCGCGCTGAGACGGGGGCGAAATCCTCGATATTCGCTTCCGCCGAAACGGGGGCGCGGCGTTTCACGCTCTCTGTTTGTGGTGTATGCGAGACCTCCGCCTCTAGCCGCGCAATCGCGCTTACCACATCACTTTGCGCCTGTTGAAGCGCATCGACGCGCTGTTGCGCCTCTTTTGAGAGTGGGGGCTGGGGTAGCTCCCTATCGCCATGCCGTACCTCTGAGAACACCGCCGCCATACGATAGTAGTCCCGTACAGGTATCGGGTCGAACTTATGGTCGTGGCACTTCGCGCACCCTACGGTCAGCCCCAGAAATGTCATCCCTGTCGTGGCTACCATATCGTCAAGGTCGTTGGCGCGTTGTTGGCGTGTTAGGTATTCGTCGGGAGAGCCTACCGTATCGTGGGGACCCGCCACCAGATAGCCCGTGGCAACCTCTATATTGGGGTCGCCCTTGCCCGTGATGTCTCCCGCTAACTGCTCTATTACAAAGCGATTGTAGGGTTTATCGTCGTTGAAAGCGCGTACCACGTAGTCGCGGTAACGCCATGCGTTTGGGCGCAGGTGGTTCTGTTCTAATCCATGACTCTCGCCGTAGCGCACTACATCGAGCCAGTGTCTGCCCCAACGCTCTCCGTATGCGCGGGAGGCGAGTAGGCGGTCGACTACTTTTTCGTAGGCGCTCTTCGAGGCATCGCTCAGGAAGGCGCGGGTTTCGGAGAGGGTGGGGGGTAGCCCTGTGAGGTCGAAGGTAACTCGGCGTAGTAGCGCGAGTTTTGAGGCGGGAGGGGAGGGGTTGAGTCCCGCTGTTTGCCACTTCGCAAAGATAAATCGGTCTATGGGGTTAGTGGAGAGCGCGTCAAAGCGGGTAGAGGGAGGCGCGATTTTATGGACAGGCTGGAACGACCAGAGGGGCTTCTTCGCGGGAGTGAAGACGCGAATGGTGCCCTCCGGATAGACGGCTCCCGCGCCTATCCACGCCTTCACGAGGGCGGTCTCTTGTGCGGAGAGTTTGCCGTTTGGGGGCATGGTTCCGTTTGCGACCCGCAGGTAGACTTGGCTTTTCTCTGGGCTGTTCGGCATGACCGCGCCCTGATGCGCGAACGCGCTCGCCTTTTGAGAGAGGTCTAGCCCTCCGCTCCTCTTTTCGGCGTTGTGGCACGTTACACAACGCTTACTGATTAGCTCTTCCATCTGAGCCACAAGGTTTGGCTTCTGCGCCTGCGCCTGCGCCGCGATAACGAGACACGCCACTATAAGAATAAGTTTCCGCATTTTTCCGCCCTCCTGATACCATCGCCAACTGTTCCTTCAAGATTGGGCATAATGAGCGGAAATCCCTGCTTGATTACGAGAAGAGGGGCGAAAATAGATACGCGAGGGGCGTGCGGTTTTATGCGATAATGTAGTATCAAAAAACTTGAGCGGGGAGCGAAGCATGGCGGAGGCGGACTACGACGCGATTGTGATTGGGGCGGGGCATAACGGGCTAATTTCGGCGGGCTATCTTGCGAAGGCGGGCAAGCGTGTATTAGTTTTGGAGCGGCGCGAGATTGTCGGGGGCGCTTGTGTGACGGAGGAGGTTTGGGAGGGCTACCATGTGTCGGTGGGGGCGTATCTCTGTAGCCTGCTTCTGCCGGAGATTGTCGTCGACCTAGAACTAAAGAGGTACGGCTTTGAGGTGTATCGGCGGGAGACCTCCGGGTTTACTCCCTTCTTAGATGGCAAAACGATGCGCTTCTACGCCGATGAGGAGCGTATGCGGGCGGAACTCATCGCGTTTTGCACGGACACGCCGCAGGATGTGGATGCCTACTTCGCCTTTGAATCTGAGATTGAGCGCGTCGCCGCTGTGTTGGACGCGGTGATGGTTCAGGAGCCGCCGACGGAGGCGCAACTTCGCGCGCTCTTTGACGAAGCGGGTATTGCGAACCTTTTCGACGAGTTTATGCTCGGAAGCGTCCGTGATTTGCTAGACAGGCGTTTTCAGAACGAACGCCTCAAAGCCATTCTCTCAACGGACGGCTTGATTGGCACGTATGGCGGAGTCTCATCGCCCGGCACGGCTTATGTGCTGGTGCATCACTACATGGGGCGGGTGTTAGGTTCGCGGGGTTCGTGGGGCTATGTGCGTGGAGGTATGGGCAATATCACGCAGGGGTTGGCGCAGTTCGCGCTGGAGCATGGCGCGGAGATACGGCTCTCTGCGCCCGTCAAGCGTCTCTTGCTGGAGAACGGGCGCTGTGTTGGGGTGGAGTTGGAGAGCGGGGAACGGGTTTTCGCGACAGCGGTTCTCTCGAATGCCGACCCCTATCGCACTTTCATAACGCTTTTGGGAGAGGACTCGCCCTTCGCGGGAACGCCCGGACTATGGACAGACCTTGTAGAAAAGGGGGGAGCCTCCGCGAAAATCAACCTCGCGGTCTCGGAACTCCCGCAGTTCTCCTGCCTTCCACTTCGCGAAGACAAGAGCGTTCCGGGCGCGGAGCATCTCGGCACGGTTCACCTCAGCCCTGATATGGACTACCTTGAACGAGCGTGGCGCGATGCCCAGCGGGGCTATCCCTCCGCCGAGCCGATGATTGAGGTCTATCTACAAACCGCTACCGATTCGAGTCTTACGCCACCCGGTAAGCATATTCTTTCGCTCTTCGTGCAGTATTTCCCCTATAATCTCGCAGAGGGCTTGGACTTAGACGAAGAGAGAGAGGCGTTTGCAGACAGGATTGTTGAGATTGTAGGACGCTACGCCCCGAATGTCCCCGCCTCCATTCTCCATCGGCAGATACTGACCCCCCGCGACCTTGAGGCGCATTTCGGGCTGACAGGCGGTCACATCTTTCACGGCGACCTGCTTCCGCCGCACCTCTGGCGTGAGAGACCGGGCGCGGGCTTCGTCGGAGCGCGAACCCCCATTGCGGGGCTGTACCTGTGCGGTTCGGGGGCGCATCCGGGCGGGTGCGTGTTTGGCGCTCCGGGCTACAATGCGGCGAGAGCGGTGTTGGAGGATATGTGAGTCGATTAGCCGCCTTAGAACCGTCGCCCCGGAGGGTTCCCGCTCTTTTTGCGGACAGAAGTCCCAAGATACCTCCATTTCGGGTAGCGCCCAGTAAACGCTAGATACGCGCAGGGCGCCCCAAACATGATAAACGCCATAATGCTGTATAGGAGACTCTCCTTGCCATCCTGAGCGCCTGTAGCGACGGGAGTCGGGTTTCTTATCTCTGAGACGAGAAACCCCAAGCAACCTGTGAACACCATTGCGCCGACGATACGCGCCGCTATTCCGCGCAAGGGGCTCTCGAAGCAGACTACCGCTATCAAAAGCAAAAAGGCGATAAACACCCATATTCTACCGTTGGGTGTCCCCTCCACTCCTGCGGGTATGGAAAACTGTATTGCAATAAACCCGACTGCGCTAAGGATACAAAATAGCGCGATAGCCATGCGAAACCCCCTACCCATTTCGCCCTCCTTTCCGTTGCTACCCTTGCTCGACTAAATCGCCGTAGAGTTCCGGTCTTCGTCCGCCGATAAGGTCGAACTCGAAGACTCCGGGCTCAAAGACAAGCCGTTTTTGACGCGCGGCGCGCGGCTCTATCTCCACTTCCAGTATCTCCTCCGTGTCGCCATTCGCCTCCGCCAAAATCTTTCCGTCCGGCGCTATCGCCTGACTCCGCCCGATAAACGTTACTCCCCGCTCCGTCCCTACCCGGTTGCACGCGAGCAGGTAGACGCGGTTCTCGAAGGCTCTGGCGCGGGTCAGGAAGTCAGGGGAACTCTCCGCGCCTTGGGGCCAGTTTGTGGGCAGGACAATAATATCCGCGCCGCGCAGAGCGAGAGTGCGAGCGGCTTCGGGGAAACGCACATCGTAGCAGATAAGGACTCCAATACGCGCAAACGGCAGGTCGAACACCGCAAGTTCACAGCCGCGCTCCACATAACGGTCTATACCGAGAATGGGTAGGTGGGATTTGCGATAGTTTCCGATAAGCCCGTCGGGTCCCACAATGAACGCGCTGTTGTAGACGGTATCGCCATCTCGCTCCAATAGTCCGACAACCGCGTAGACATCAAACTCTTTGCAGATTTTGGCGAGAAGCGTTGTCGTTTGACCGGGTACAGATTCGGTGGCGGAGAGCGACTCTTCGCGGCTGTTGAATACGTAGCCCGACAGAGCGCACTCTGGAAAGATGACGAGTTTCGCGCCCCGCTCGGCGCATTCGTGGAGCCGCCTTACGATATAGGCGCGGTTCGCCTCCTTATCGCTACGCCGCACATCCATCTGCACTAGTGCGACCCGAATTTTTTCGCTCATGCCTTGTCGTTCCTCTCCTCAGTGTACGGACGAAACCCCCGCACCATCAAGCCGCGCTGATTCTCTTTCCTCGCCTCCGCGATATGCTTCTCGGCTTCGGCGCGTTTTTCGACGGTGGACGCGCCTATCACCACATAGTCCTCTGCGCTTCGGTAGCGGTGTATGAAGACGGGGCGGGCTTTTTCGGAGTGGTTCTCTTGTGAACCGTGAATCGTGTGGACATCGAAGAAGATACTATCGCCCGCCTGCCCGACTATTGGAACGGCTCTGTCCCACGTCCACTCGGCTTCATCTAGCCCTAAGTGCGAGAAGGTGTCTACGTGGCGAAGCGTACCCCACTTATGGGAGCCGGGAACGACGTAGAGAGCGCCGTTTTGCAGGTTCGTATCTACACAGTAGTTCAGCGTGGCGACGGGGCCCTGATACCTGTGTTCAAAGTAGGCGGCATCCTGATGGAGTTTTTTGGGGTGTCCGCCAACGGGTTCTTTGTAGACGCACTGCCCGTTCAAAAAGAGTTCGATATTGGAACCTAGTATCGCCTCCACAATGCCCACCGTTGTCTTGTCGAACGCGGACTGAAAGAACGCGGCGCTCGTGAAGTAGCCGATAC
>CAIJLM010000377.1 GCA_903821495.1 uncultured Chthonomonas sp.
AAGAAAACTCTGCCCAGAAACCCGTATACTGCGTTACGGCTCGTTTCGTTGATGTTATGCCCAAAGTCGAAAATAACGTGCTTTTCGTTCTCAGGCTTTCCGAAAAGTTGGTAGATATGGGCGAGACCAGGACCTTCGTGCGTCAGCGTCGTTGTCGTCCAGTCGCCCGTTGCGCCCACGATAATCTGTGGGCGGGGCGCAGAGGCGGCGGCAACCTCCACATTATAGAAGTCCTGCCGCAGGTTCGGGGCGTTCTCGCAGATACAGCCCCCCTGCATCGTATGCGATACCATTACGCAGGGGGCTGTCGCCGCAAGCCTATCTTCAATCGCGCCAAGCATCATCGTCTGCGTTCCGCCGCCGCTTTCGCCGCTTATCGCTAGGCGGGAGGTGTCTACATCGGAGAGCGAACAGAGAAAGTCGAGAGAGCGGATACTATTCCAAGTCTGGATGCCCATCACACTCACGCCCCACAGCCAGTGCGCGTCGGTGTTCGCGAAGCGGTGGTCAACCTGATGGGTGTCGTTATAGCCAATCATGTCATACGTGAAGGCGACATAGCCCTGCCGCGCAAAGGTGATAGCCCGCGCCGCGATAGAGCCTTCCGCCTGATTCGCCATTCTTCCATTAGACCAGTGACCGTGCGCGATAAGAATACCCGGACGCTTTTTGCCAGCCTCCGCCTTGCTCGGGCGATAGAGGTTTCCGGCGAGATAGAAGCCGGGATAGGTCTGAATGGAGACCTTCTCTATTGTATAGCCGCCGCGCTCCACCTTCCCGAAGACATGGGCTTTGAGCGGAGTCTTTTTTGGTGCGGGGGTGAGGGCTGTATTTACCAAAATATGATTGCGAATATAGGCGCGTCGCGTCTGCCACTCCGCGAGAGTCTTGTACTCTGGGAAGGGGCGGTGCGTATCCAGCGTGTAGGGCGCATGGGCAGCGCGAAGGTCGGTGGGCGGGAGGTCTTTGGGGTAGGGCGTTTTCTCGTCGGCGGTGGCGGGCATGGCGGGTACTCCAAACGCGCTACAGAGGAGCGCGACGCGCAAGACTTGGTTTTGGAAGCGGAGAGGTAAGCGTGTCATGTATACCTTTTCTCACGGGTTCTGGCTTATAGGGGTAAGCAGGTAGGACAATAGCCGGGGAAAGCCCGGCTATTGCAACATCAAAACGAAACCCCAACCGCCTACACGCAACCCCTCTCCGTTTCGGGGAGGAATGCGTACAGGGCGGAGAGGGGTAAGTAAATCCGAAACTACTCTTTCTTCTCTTCGGGTTTCAACGCCTTCTCAAGAGCCTCCACGACGGAAGCATCGTCCGGTTTTGTGCCGGCTTTGATGCGTCCGATGACTTCGCCCTTGCGATTGATAAGGAACTTCGCGAAGTTCCACTCAATATCGCCCGCGAACTTCTCATCCGTCTTTTTGCTCGTCAGGAACTTGTAGAAAGGGTTAATCTCTTCGCCCTTAACTACGATTTTCGAGAACATGGGGAACGTAACCTTGTACGTGCTGGTGCAGAACTCTTTAATCTCAGCGTTGGTTCCCGGCTCCTGCTTACCAAACTCGTTCGCGGGGAAGCCAAGAATAACCAAGCCCTTGTCCTTGTACTTCGTGTAGAGTTTTTGAAGCGCTTCGTACTGAGGAGTATTCCCGCATTTAGAGGCGACATTGACTACCATTATCACCTTGCCCTCATAGCGTCCGAGGTGTGCAGGTTTGTCATTGATGTCTTTCATCATAAAGTTAAGGGCTTTAGCGACCTTGTACTCTTTGGGAGGATACACTTCAACCGTCGGAACGGCTTCAATACCGACTGTGTCCGACTTTACGCCCGCGACTTTCGCCTCGAACTCGTTGTCGAACTTCTCGAAGGAGTGGTCGTTTGCGGCGTAGTAGAGTCCGCGGAAGTTGCGGTCTCCGCCCGGTTTAACATGGCAGTAGGTGCATTTCTGCATCTCTTTTTTGGCGAAGGCAGGAGTCGCTTTAGCGGCGCTAGAGGTCATTAAGACCGCCCCCGCCATCAGAGCGAGTGACGCGCAGAGGCGTGTAGTGCGAACGGAAAACATGGTGTTAGATGCTCCTTATAAGGTTGTCTGTGGTCAGAAACGACGTTTGAACCACGACCAAGTAAAATCTGAAAGGGAGTGGGTGGTTCCTGCAAGAATAAAGCCCCCAATCAGGGCGGACGTTTCGAGAGGTCTCGCTTTCATCAGGTAGACGAGCGAAGACCACTTCTCGGCGGTGACAGCCGTCGGGTTGAGCGACGGACTGTAGAAGTAGGAGTAGACCTTCAAGCCTCCCCACATGAGCAGGGCGCACATCGCTAGAAGATAGCATATTCGCACCACGCCCCCCAGTAGCAAGCCGTGCGAAATCCATGAGCGGTGTGGAACCATCTTCTGGTACGGCAACCAGATGAAGCGCAGAGGACCCCACCTGCGAAACTCTGTAGACACAAGGTCTAGGTCTCCCGCGCAGGCGTACCCCGCAAACAGGTAAGCGGCGGTAAACAGAATAGCGAGATTCGGCTGGGGGTGGGGGGCGAAGTGAAAGTAAGCGGCATTCGCGCCCGCCGCCGTAAATACCGTAATGATGTCGTGTGTTTGTGAATTCGGCATTTCTCTTTCAATCCTTAAATACGCATAGCCGCAACAGACCGCTCTTCCATGAATAAAATCGCCGTACACTATAGTTTGACACTCGAATGCAGATTCCTGTTTCGATTTGTTTGTTTCTATCACCAATTTTAGGCAGGTTTTCGCTCTTCTTGAGGTGAAAAGGGGTTTAAGAACCTTTTTAGGAGTAATTTTGTTGCGAACTTACGGCGTTGGAATGATTGGCTACGGCTTTATTGGCAAGGTGCATACTCACGCGCACCAGTCTCTCCCTCTCTTTTACGACCCTCTGCCTGCAAAAACGCGCCTCGTTGGAGTGTGTACGGCTACCGAGGCGAGCGGGCGCAAAGCGGTGGAGCAGGCGGGATTTGCCTTTGCGACAACAGACTATCGCGAACTCATAGCGCGAGACGATATTGATATTATTCATATCTGTACGCCGAACGATAGCCACCGTGACGCGATACTAGGCGCGCTTCGCGCTGGTAAGCATATCTACTGCGATAAGCCGCTCGCCTTGAATACAGAGGAGGCGCAGGAGATAGTTCGCGCCGCGCACGTAGCGAAGGGCGTTCACCAGATGACCTTCAACTACCGCTTTATACCCGCTATTATGCGGGCGCGGCAACTGGTGGAGGCGGGTTTTCTGGGTGATTTGTACACCTTCCGCGCTGCCTACCTCCATGCCGGATATATAGACCCGGCGCGTCCTTACTCATGGCGGCTTGACATGAGGCGGAGCGGGGGCGGGGCTATCTCCGATTTGGGGGCGCACGTCATAGACCTGCTTCGCTTTCTGACAGCGGGAGATATACCGGCTCCTCGCGCCGGAGAGATTACGCAGATACAAGCGAACTTGCAAACCGTCATTAAGGAGCGTAGAGACCCCAAAACGGGCGAAATGCGTCTTGTCGAGGTGGACGATATGGCGTTCGCGATGTGCGAAATGGCGGGAGGCGCTGTCGGAACTCTTGAAGCCTCGCGCCTCGCTACGGGCGTTCAGGATGAGATTCGGTTGGAACTGCATGGTTCAAAAGGCGGCATTAGATTTAATCTCATGGAGCCGAACTGGTTGTACGCTTACGACGCTACTACGCCTGAGACGGCGCTGGGCGGCGAACGGGGTTACAAGCAGATAGAGTGCGCTACGCGCTACCCTAAGCCCTACGCTCTCGGCGCGACTAAGAACCCCGTGGGTTGGCTCAACTTCCACATCCACAGCCTGTTCGACTTTGTAAACAACGTGGCGGCTTATGACGAGGACAAGCCGCTTTCACCCCACTCTCCTACATTTGAGGATGGGTTAGCCACTCAGCGTATTATCTCCGCCTGTCAGGAGTCGTCTCGACTGGGCGAGAAGGTTAAGGTTTGATAGGGTGGGGGGCTATGCCCTTTACTGCGACACAATCGTGTTGTTGATAAGAATCGTTCCAATCCCTTGGTCGGAGATTGGGAAGTTGGTCACGTTGTTCTGAACCACTGCGCCGACGCACGCGGGCGAGATTTGAATAGGGGCGTTCGTATATACCCCTAGCGACTGGTTGCCATCTATCACGGTGCGTGAGTTCTGAACGCGGATACCGTAGAGCGCCACTTGTCCCGTTGGGCTGGTCACTCGGTTTTGACCAATTGTGAACTGCTGACACTCTAGGTAGATACCCTGCCAGTTAGAGGGCGCGGCGGACGAATTAGCGATTTGATTCCCTGTTATCGCG
>CAIJLM010000378.1 GCA_903821495.1 uncultured Chthonomonas sp.
CTCTCTGCCAAGCCAAAGCATCCCGGCTTGAAATCGCACAAACGCGAAGCGGAGAAGGCTCCCAGTGGAGAAGATATATGGGAGTCGTATGTCGAAAATAACACGCCGAGCGCGTGGAGAGTCTTCTGGTATTACGGACGGGAGGCGGGAACGATTACGGTTTTCGCAATAACGCCTCACCCGTAGAGCGACTACTGATAGAGAATGCCTCAGCAGAAAAGAGAAGACGCATGAGCAAATCGCCGCTGGCGCGTATAGGGCGCGGAGTTGGCTACTTTATACTGATTTTCGGGGCGATTCTAACACTCGTACCGCTCGTTTGGCTTGTCGCCTCCACCACTAAAAGCAAAGACGACCTGTTTCACTACACCTTCTTCGCGCCTCATTTCACCCTTGAGAACTACAACTCTCTTTTTGCGAAGATGCCCTTCCTGAACTACGTAATGAACAGCCTCTTTGTGGCGAGCGTCACCGTGTTGGCGCAGCTGTTCTTTGCGTCGCTGGCGGGTTTTTCGCTGGCGAAATACGAGTTCAAGGGCAAGAAGGCGATTATCGTCATCATGCTCTCTACAATGCTGATACCCGGTCAGGTGCTGATGGCTCCGCTCTACGAACTGATAAACCTCTTGGGGCTAATGGATTCATGGTCGGGGATAGTTGTACCGGGCGCAGTGAGCGTCTTTGGGATATTCCTGTTTCGGCAGTCTATTTTGCAGGTTCCCGACGAACTGCTACAGGCGGGGCGGATAGATGGCTGTTCGGAGTTTCGGATTTATTGGGACATTGTGATGCCCGTCTCTCGCCCGATGATAGGCGCGTTCTGCCTCATAAGTTTCATGGGGTCTTGGAACAGTTTTCTCTGGCCCCAGATTATTCTGCATAACCGTAGCCTCTACACTCTGCCTATCGCCCTCAATCAGTTGCGAGACCTCTACAACAACCAGTACGGCACGCTCATGGCGGGAACCCTGCTCTCCATCCTTCCGGTGGTGATTCTCTTTCTGCTTCTGCAAAAGGAGTTTGTCGCAGGGCTGACGGCGGGCGCGGTGAAGGGGTGAGGAGGCTACCTCGCTTTTTTCGGCTTCGGCGCGGGCAACGCCTCCGCCGTTCGGCGAATCGCCTCCTCTAGCCACTCCCTGTCTTTGCACTTCTCCTCTGGAACGCAGAGCGAGTCTTTCGCGCCCGGATAGGGCGGCGCGTATTCGCACTCTCTCTCAAACTCGGAGGAGGCGGAAGACGGCTTGATATACAGATGGTCGTCGGCAATCAGAGCCACCAACTTCCCGTCGCAGTAGAGAGCGTACTCGCCAAACATGGCGCGGGCGGTCACGTCGCCCAAGCCCTCTAACTGGCTCAAAAGAAAATCCACCGTACTTTTTTGCGTTGACATGGCTACGAAGGCTCCTATTTTCCGCCAATCGCGATGAGGTGGCTCTCCGTGCGAACGTAGAGCGTTCCGTTTGCGATAGCGGGAGTCGAGTTGGTAGGCTCGCCCGTTTCGAGTTTGCCTATCAGCTTAAACGCGCTTCCGGCGGAGATAGCGGTCAGTTCGCCCCGCGTGCCTAGCGCGTAGATTTTGCCGTTGCAAAGGACGGGCGAACCGAAGTAGTCGCCGCCCACGCGCTCCCGCCACAACTCCTTGCCCGTCGCGCCCTCATAGCACGATACGACTCCGTTATCGCCCCAGAAGTAGACGCGCCCCTCCGAAACAATAGGCGTAGGCACGTAGCAGACTCCTTTAGGAATACGATAGGCGACCTCCGCTGTCGTTTTGCCGTTGGCGCGAGTAGGCAGGCGCAGGGCGACGGCGGACTTGTCGCTACCCAACGTTCCACACGTCGCCACTACTAAATCTCCCACGCGAATAGGAGAGGTGACGCAACGAAGCGGAAATAGACCTGCGACCTCCCAGTTACGGGAACCCGTTTTGGGGTCTAGGCTTGTGAAGCCGTGCGAGGTGCTTGCGAAGATAACCTCCGTTTTGCCATCGTCCGTGCGATTTACGAGAGGGGTAGCGTAGGGAGCGCCCTGACTCGGTTCACGAGGGTTCCGCCAACGAATCTCGCCCGTTTTGCGGTCAACGCCGAAGAGGTTTCCCTTGTTCCCCTCGCCCTCCTGCTCCACGCTCACGATAACAGTATCGTCTACCACTATCGGCGAGGAGCCTCCGCCATGTTGCAGGTTCAGTTTACCAAGTTCCCGTTCCCACACTCTATTCCCCTTATGGTCGAGGGCGTAGAGTACAACGGATTCGGGAGTCTGCCACAGTACATAGACCTGCCCGCTATCTACGGTAGGCGTGGAACTCGCGAAACTGTTGTACTCGTGGCGATGGTAAGAGGCGAACTTCCAAGTCTGCTTCCAGAGGGTGGCTCCCGTATCCGCGTTTATGCAGAGGAGGTAGCGCTTGCCCTCGTCGGCGTTCGCGCTGGTGAGGAACAGTTTTTTCCCCCATAGCACAGGCGAGGAGTGCCCGAAACCGGGCAGAGCGATTCTCCAGCGGTAGTCTTTTTCGGTTAGCGTGTCGGGGAGAGTCAGGGGCTTGCCTGTCCCTGTTCCGTTGGGACCTCGAAATCGCGTCCACTCCTGCGCTTTGAGAGAGGGAGAGAGTAGGGCGAAAACAGAGGCGGCGAGAGCGGCGAAGGTGCGAAGTCTATTCATGGAAACGGCTCCTTTAGAGAAGCGATGCGGACATAAAAAAGCGAGGGCTTATGTGCGAGAGCGATACGCCGACCAGGGTAGTCCCGCCGTTTCTAGCAGTTGTCCTAGAGCGCAGAGGGGTAGCCCTACTACATTGAAGAAATCGCCTTCAAAACTCTCGATAAAGGGCGCGGCGTAGCCCTGCGCTCCATACGCGCCCGCTTTGTCCATCGGCTCGCCTGTCGCTACATAGTCGGCTATCATATCAGGAGAGAGCGGGCGGAACGTCACCCATGTCGAAACGGCGATAGCGAGGGGCGGTAGGCTCTCCGTAGCGGGACGAAAGAGCGCGACCCCCGTACAGACGAGATGCTTGCGCCCCGCGAGAGCCGCCATCATGCGGCAAGCGTCCTCTGCGTCTTTGGGCTTGCCTAGGGGAGCGCCTACGACATCCATCGCCACCTCTGTATCCGCGCCAATCACCCAAGCGTCCGGCTCTCGTTTCGCTACGTCCCGCGCTTTTTCCGTGGCGAGATGCGTCACAAACTCAGAGAGCCTAACCGCCTTATCGGGAGAGGTCGGCTCGTCGTAGGCGCTAGGGATAATCTCGAAGGGCAAGCCCAAAAGCGCAAACAACTCTCGCCTACGCGGTGAGGCGGAGGCGAGAACGATGCGGGGCGGGGGCGGTAGTTCCAAAGGCATAGCGCTAGAAGAGACTGCTTTCACAGAAGGTCGGCGGCGGAGATGATGCTCTGGGCAATCTCTTTCATCTTGCGGTTTTGGTTCCGCGCTTGGAAGTGAATGCGCCGAAACGCCTCCTCCTCTGTCATTCTGTGCCTATCCATGAGAATGCCTTTGGCGCGTTCGATGAGTTTGCGCGTCTCGATGGTGTCTTTCAGACGATCAATCTCTTTAGATTGTGTCTGAATCTGACGGAAACGGCGCACCGCTATCTCTAGGGCGGGGGTAAGCGCCTCTCTGCTGAACGGTTTCATCAGGTAGGCGACGGCTCCCGTTTCGCCCGCCTGCTCCACAGTTGTGTTCTCCGCATTTCCGCTCAAAAAGAGAATGGCGCAAGGGTGTTGCTCCAAAATCTCGTTCGCCGCCTCAATCCCATCCATCTGGGGCATAATAATGTCCATAATGATAGCGTCAGGGCGGTGAGTGACGGCAAGTTCCAGCGCCTGAACGCCGTCTTGCGCCTCCGCGACAACGTGATGCCCCGACATAGAGACCCATGTGCAGATGAGCGAACGCACTGCCTCTTCATCGTCTGCAACGAGTATTTTCAAAGCCTCCATTGTTACACCTTACGTTACCTACTATATGTAGGAGAGTAGTTCCGCCTCTCTCTGTTCAGGAGAGGAGTACAACCAAAGTTAATATCTAATATACGGCAATCAAGAGGTAGAATCCTTCTTGATTATCCTAGAAAATCGCAGTAGAGCGCCATTTTATCTAACATTGTTGGCAAAAAGAGAGGACACACTAGATTGAAGCCTTTGCAGAGTGTCGGAATTGATGTAGGCGGCACATTTACAGACTTCGTATTTCGCGATTCAGAGGGCGGTATCGCCATTTTGAAGCGCCCCTCCACGCCTCTCTACCCCGCTCAAAGTATGCTTGAGGGGCTACAGGATGCGAAGCAGGCGGAGACATTAGCCTCTTCATTTCTCCTTACACACGGCACGACGGTGGCGACCAACGCCTTACTGGAACGGAAGGGCGCGAAGACCGCGCTTATCACTACAAAAGGCTTCCGCGATGTTCTGGAAATTGGGAGGCAGAATCGGGATACGCTCTACGCGTTCCACCCCCAACGCGCCAAACCGCTGATACCCCGCGCCGCCTGTTTTGAAATCGCCGAGCGTGTAGACTGGCGGGGCGACGTTCTCCTGCCTTTGGACGAAACGGAGGCGTTGCGTCTACTTCAAGAGATTGACACTCTAGGCTACGATTCTGTTGCAATTTGTTTTATTTTTGGCTATTTGAACCCAATAAATGAGCGTACACTGGGTAAAATTGCAAAAAACTTTCCATTCACTGTCTCTCTCTCCTCCGATATTGCGCCAGAGGCGCGTGAGTTCGAGCGAACCGCCACAACTGTCGCCAACGCCTTCGTTGCGCCCGTGATGTCGCGCTACCTCGAAAGCCTCTCTGTGAGAGCGAAAGAGGAGGGCGCGAGTCGCCTTCGCATTATGCAGTCGAACGGGGGAACGCTTAGGGCGCTAGAGGCGATGGAGCAGGCGATTAAAACGGCGCTTTCGGGTCCCGCGGGAGGCGTGGTAGCGAGTATCGCAGCGGGAAAGCAGGCGGGCTTTAGCGATATTCTCACCTTTGATATGGGAGGGACGAGTACAGATGTCGCACTGATTCGTAACGGGAAGTGCCCTATTGTAACAACGAGTACGCTGAACGGCATCCCTATTCGCACCTCGCAACTGGACATTCACACGGTTGGCGCGGGGGGCGGCTCTTTGGCGCGAATCGATAGGGGCGGCGGCTTGCGGGTGGGACCAGAAAGCGCGGGCGCTACGCCAGGTCCCGTTGCGTATGGCGTTGGAGACAGGCTATGCGTTACAGACGCGAACGTTCTACTGGGGCGCTTGCCCTCTCAGATTCGGCTTGGCGGGACGATGCGCCTCGATGTTGAGCGTGTGCGAGAGTATGGAGAGAGGTTCGCGCAAGAGTGCGGACTCTCCTTGACGGCGATGGCGCAGGGGATTCTGGATGTGGCGAACAGCGCGATGGCGCGAGCGTTACGCCATATATCGGTGGAGCGCGGACACGACCCCGCGCAGTTCACGCTTCTGAGTTTTGGAGGAGCGGGGGGGCTTCACGCCTGCGACCTTGCAGACGCGCTGGGTATTCACACGGTTCTGGTTCCACGCTATCCGGGCGCATTTTCGGCGCTGGGGCTGGTTCTCGCCACCGTGCGAAGGGACTACGTACAGGCGCTTCCGCCTACAGGAAGCCTCGCGCAATCGGGAGAGACCTTCGGCGAGCGCCTCCAAAATATCGCTCAGAGCCTTTTTCAGACGGCGGAGGCGGATATGGAGGGGGAGGGCTTAGGGCGAGACGAGTGGCTTGTGGAGTTTCAACTGGATTTGCGCTATGTGGGGCAGTCGTTCGCGTTGAGCGTTTCACTCGCCTCGCCTGACGCATGGAGAGAGGCGATAACCGCTTTTCATAACGCCCACCTAGCGCGGTACGGCTATTCAAACGCCTCCGAGCCTGTGGAGGCTGTCGCTGTGCGCCTGATAGCGCTGGGAACCGCAGAAAATGCGGATGCGCGCGTCATTCTGCCAAAACAAGCAGGACATTCCTGCGGCGTGGTAGAAGTCTGCTTTGCAGGAACATGGCGACCTACTGCGCTCTACCGTCGGGAGGAGATATGCGCGGGGCAGACGCTTCACGCGCCTGCGATTATCCTTCAATCAGACAGCGCAACGCTCATTCCTCCCGCATGGCGGGGAGTCTGCGACGACTTCGGGAATCTGATTTTGTCGGTAGATGTTTAGGTCTCTCTCATTGATAGCGCCAGATTCACCTCTCGATATAAGTCCTTCTCCCGAATCGGGAGAGGGATGCCCGAAGGGCAGGGCGAGGGCTAGTAGTTACTTTTGTCAGGTGTATAACGGAGCCGCTTTTTATGCTCGACTTCGCTCAAATCGTTCGTCAGATAGACGCTTTCACCTCCGAACAGGCGCGGGAACTGCCGCGCCGCGCCGTCGCGTTGGAGGAGGCGGAGCGTCGCCTGAATCGTGCAAGCGAGGATTGGGAGGCGCTACAAGAGCGAATACAGGGGAGTAATAGTTCGTGGTATTTGGCGGGGCTTTGCGAACCTCCCAACCATACCGCCCCCGCGCAAGACCCCGTACTGCCCTGCACAGTGATTGCAACGGATGGCTCGCAGATTGTGGCGGATAGGCATGACAGCGCGTTCTGCTATGTGCTAAACGTAGGGAGAGCGGTTATTCGGTATGGAACGGGCGAACGCGCCACCCTCGCTTCGCGCCCCAAACTCTACACGCCGGACGAAGATATGCTAGAATCTAAAGGAGAGCAGGAGGGCATTTCGCCTCGCCGCCTCGCCATTAAGCGGTTTATGGCGGAGATGGAGGCGTTGGCGGAGGAGATTGAGGCTCTGCCGACTCCTCAGCCTCCCGCTACTGCGCTGGTAGATGGAACTCTCCTCTTTTGGCTTTTGGAAGGCGAAACGGAGGAGTATCGCGTACAGACCCTCACGGCTTACGAGAAGACTCTTGAGGCGGGTAGAGGGCGGCGCGTTCCGATTGTAGGCTACATCAGCAGTCCGCAGAGTAAAGACGTTCTGAACGCCCTTCGCTTAGTGGAGTGCCCCTATCCGTTAGCGCACTGCGACAGACACTGCCCCAACCGTCAAAAACCGAAACCGCGCCGCGAAACGCCTCCGTGCGCGGGTAACGAAACGCTGAACGATGCAGACCTCTTCGAGCGGACTTTGAAGCAGGGAGAGCGTTCCGCGCTGTTCACAAGTTCGCGTTTGAGGTTTGTTCGCGAAGAGCGCCCCTCAAAAAACATCTATTTCTGTTATCTGCACGTAGGCGCGGAGGTGGCGCGTCTCGAAATGCCGGACTGGGTGGCGGAAGACCCGACTCTGTTGGAACGCGTCCACTCTCTCTGCTACGACCAAGCGCAGAAGGGCGCAGGATATCCGGTAACGCTCACGGAGGCGCACGAGCAGGCGGTGGTTCGCGCTTCTGAGCGGGACGCTTTTTTTAGCCTTGTAGAGCGGAAAATGGCGAATGATAAGATACCGCTACTCCTCTCTACCCGCAAGGCGCTCTCTAAACAGCGGCGGAGAGTATAACCGAATCTCGAACTATTCACAAGGAGACTTTTCTTTATGCGCGTTGAAACCCTAGACACTCTGCCTAAAACCATGCGGGCTATCCGTTGCCATGGTCCTCAAGACTATCGCCTCGAAGAGGTAGCCGTCCCCACCCCCGCCGCCGGCGAGGTCGTGATAAAGTTGGACGCTTGCGGTATCTGCGCTTCCGACATCAAGTGCTACCTCGGCGCGCCCCTGTTTTGGGGAGACGAGAACCGCGCAGGCTACATTCAAGCCCCCGTTACGGCGGGACACGAACTGATTGGAACGGTGGTGGCGCTTGGCGAAGGCGCGGGAGCGCGTTACGGATTGACATTGGGAGACCGCGCTATATCAGAGCAGATTGTCCCCTGCAACGCCTGTCGCTACTGCCTCACAGGAAAATACTGGCTCTGCGCGGTACACGACATCTACGGTTTTCACACCTACACGCAGGGCGGCATGGCGGACTATATGCTCTTCCCCGCCCGCGCCCTCAACTACAAGGTTCCCGCCGATTTGCCTATAGAGAAAGCCGCTCTCATCGAACCCCTCGCCTGCTCTATGCACGCTGTGGAGCGCGCTCTGATAGAGTTTGGGGATGTGGCGGTGATTGCGGGGGCGGGAACGCTCGGCTTGGGCATGGTCTCCTGCGCCCGCTTGAAGAATCCGGGGCTACTTGTTGTGGTAGATTTGAACGACGCGCGCCTCGAACTGGCGCGTTCGCTTGGCGCGGATGTCACGCTGAACCCTACAAAAGTGGATGTTGTGGAGGAGATTAGAAACTTGACAGAGGGCTACGGATGCGATGTCTACATTGAGGCGACGGGACACCCCGACGCAGTGAATCAGGGGCTACACGCTATTCGCAAAGGGGGCAACTTCGTGGAGTTCTCTGTAATGAAGGAGCCGACTACGAGCGACTGGACGATTATCGGCGACACGAAAGAGCTGAATATCTACGGGGCGCACCTCGGACCTGGTTGCTACCCCAAAGTGATAGACTACCTACATCGGGGCTTGCTCAAAGTGGATGGCATTGTGACGCACCAGATACCTCTTGAAAAGTACGAAGAGGGGATTCAGATGGTGGCGGGCGGGCGCAACTCTATTAAAGTGCTTCTGCGCCCAGATATGCACACGGGAGACCTGCCTACTGAATTCGGGACGCTGTAGGGGTATAGGCGCCGCTTCGGAGAGCGAGGCTTTAACAGCGCTAGGAGGGAGACGCGGGGGGCGTTGCGAGAATTTCTCGGTCGCCTTTGATAGCGTTAGGATTCAGATGTTGCAGGGTGTAGCCAAAATTCGTCAGGAACTCCATACAAAACTGATGCGGCTCCGCGCCGTGCGTCGCCACGAGAATGGTAGGGCGATACCGTTCAATGGTTTGGCAGGCTCCCTTGAGGGCGCGTATCTCCGCGCCCTCGACATCCATCTTTATCAGAGTGGGCGGGGGGAGTTCGCCACTCTCCACAAGGTCGTCTAGCGATACCATCGGCACGGTTATCACGCCGTCTTCTGCGATATGACCTGTTCCCAAGCCGCACCGCGTTTCAAAGCGGACTTCGCCCGCTCGCTCCCCTACCGTCGTCGTGATGATTTTTAGGTTGTCGAGGCTGTTCAGCTCTTTATGGCGATTGAGGAAGCGGTTGAGGAAGGGGTGCGGCTCGAAAGCGAAAACGCGCCCCGTCTCGCCTACATTGAGACAGGCTATCGTTGAGTAGTAGCCAACGTGCGCCCCTACATCGAAAACGACATCGCCCTCCTTCAATGCGGCGAGATAGGCTTCGGTTTTGGCGGGTTCGTAGTCGCCGCGAATAAAGCGAATCCCGCTAGTTACGACCCACCTCTTTCCTTGAAGGGGGCCCCCGCGAATGGGGAGAACTACAGGAAAAAAAAGACGGGCAAGCCCATGCGCGATACGCTTTTCGGCGCGTCGCCGTATCTGTCGCCAAGAGGACAAGAGAGAACTCCATTCTTAAACTGAAGAGACTATCTCTTGCATTATACCGCCCCGCAAGGGAAATTCCAAAGAATGAGTCTCTTACGCGATGAGTTCCTGCACTACTTTGCCCTTCTCGGTGATAGCGATAGGTCTTCCGATGGGGCTAACAAGGCTCTTATCGGGTTTCATACCCAGAAGCGTCGCCACTGTCGCGAAGAGGTCTGGCACAAGAATAGGCTTGTCCACAACTTTCGCGCCTGTCTCATCCGTCGCGCCGTAAGCGATGCCCGCCCGCACTCCCCCGCCCGCCAACGCCATGTTCCACGCTTGCGGATAGTGGTCGCGCCCCTCGTTTGCGTTGATACGGGGCGTGCGCCCGAACTCCCCCATCCAGAGTATCAGCGTGCTATCCAGCATATCGCGCTCGGCGAGGTCTTTAATCAGAGTCGCCATTGCGGGGTCTACGTTTGCGATGAGTTTGCCTGTGCGGTTGAAGTTGTCGTTATGGGTGTCCCAACCGTCCTGCACTACCTCTACAAACCGCACTCCCGACTCCACTAATCGCCGCGCCATAAGGCAACCACGCCCGAAGTTAGAGTTTCCATACGCCTGTTGAACCGCCGTAGGCTCCTCTTTAATGTCGAACGCTTTGAGGCGCGGCGAACGCATCATCCGAACCGCTTTGCCGTATACCTCCCGATGTCCCTTCACCTTATTGTCTTGCGTCTCGTTCTGAAAACCCTGCTCTAGGAAGTTCAGCCCGTTCATTCGCGTATCGAAGCGCTCCGCGTTTACGTTTCGGGCGTAGGCGATGTTTTGCGGCGACTGGTTCGGGTTCTGCACGACGAAGGGGGCGTACTGCACACCCAGAAAGCCCGCGCCCATGCTGGGCCCGCTAATGCTCACGAAGTTTGGCAGTTCCGCGCTAGCCGCGCCCAACTCCTTATTCACCCATGCGCCTAAAGAGGGGTGGGCAATGGTGGGGTTGGGGGCGTACCCCGTGTGCATGAGGTACTGAGCGCGTTGGTGACTGCCCTCCTTGCTGGTCATACCACGCACTATCGCCATTTTGTCCGCAACCTCCGCCACCTGCGCGAACCCCGCCGCAATTTGGATTCCGGCAGCGCGGGTTTTAATGGCGCTTGCGCTTCCTCTGGTGGGGGTTCCGGGCTTGGGGTCGAAGGTCTCAAGGTGACTGGGACCCCCATTCATCCAGAGGAGGATGCAGGATTTCGGGCGAACGCCCTTTGCTTGCGCCGCCACGCCCTGCGCGGAGCCTAGCCACTGCGCGAAGAAGAGACTGAGAAATCCCCCCATCCCCGCCTGCAAAAAGCCGCGCCTGTCCGCCTGAGACCACAAGTCAACGGGACCTGAGCAGGGGGTTTCGTCTGTTATATCGTTGTGTTTCATACTGTTTCGCCTCATTGTTTTTGAAAAGCCTAGTGGTTAAAGATAAACTCGCTAGAGTTGAGTAGCGCCCAGAACATATCCTCATACGCCTGTTGTTTGGGGGTTCCTGCACGTTGGGCGTACAGCCCTCCGATACGCCCGAAAGGGTCTCCGCCTGTGCGCCGCTCCTGCCTCTTCGCCTCGCCTTGAGGTAGTCGCGCCTCTCGTCCGACGGGAGGCGCGATAGTCTGCGCCACGTCGCGAGGCGCATTGAGGAACTTCGACCAGTAGGCAGTCTCCTTCTTGGTAGGGGGGCGCGAAACGGTGCGAAGGTAGAGGC
>CAIJLM010000379.1 GCA_903821495.1 uncultured Chthonomonas sp.
GATCTGTAAAGAACGCCCCTTTCCGGCGAGAGAAACGGCGGTATTATCCTCTCAACCAGCTATAGACAATCCACGCGGCTACGAATAGCATGAGGAAGTAGCGGAGTTGGAGCGTCTGCTTTTTGACGATAAGCCCCCAAGCGATGAGCATCATAAAAACGGGCATCTCATACTTCATAAATGTCCTCCGAGGCGGAGACCGCGCCTACGGGCGTAGGCTCAAGTTCTATCTGCGCCACAATTTTGGGCAGGTTGGCGTAGTGAGTGACCACCGAATCGTCGAAGAGAGGCAGGCGGTTCTGCATTTTTTCACGCGCCAGTCGCTCCGTTAGGGCTTCCCCCGCTCGAATACGAATGCGCCCTGCGTGGTTCTCCGCTAACTCTGTAAGCAGAGCCAGTAAAATCGTGTCTACATAGCTCACGTCGCTCAAATCCAACTCAACTCCGCAACGCTCCTCCAGAAGCGAGTGGCACTTCACCTCTAGTTTGCGGACGGTTTTTCGCTCGGAAGCTCCATGCAACTGAATGATAGCCCATTCCTGTAGCCGCTTTACCTCAAAGGTCAAGCCTACCGTTCGCACATTGGTAAAGGCTTGTGCAATAGTGGGCGCAATCTGATAATGTCCATCCTCAATCTGACTCTGCGTGAGGGCGCGCATAATGCGCGGAGTGGCGGCGACAAGGCGCACATCGCAGTCGAGGAATGCGGCGCGTTTTGGAAGGTTGAGCAGAGTTCCCAGCGCCTGCCCGTCAAATCCCGTCACTTTTTGGAAGTCAAGAAGCAGGTGTCGATGACTGTTGAAAGACTCCTCTGCAATCTCCTTAAAGCGCGGCAAAACCCCGCCCGAAAAGTTGCCTACCACAGAGATAAGAGTGCTATCTCCCGAAATGGCGTAGAAGACCTCTCCGCTCCCTTTGCTATGCCCCCACGAGATAGCCCGCCACTGGTTAATGAGGTAGCGCGAAAACTGCGTAATATCCCGATAGTAGCGTTTCCAGAGGCGGCGAGGCTCTTGTAGCAACCGGAAAAGCCACTCTAGCCCTGTTTTCTGTAGCCAGAGCGGGGCGCGAATCGTTTTACCCGCGATAAAGTCGAAGGTTCCGCCTACCCCAATACAGATAGAGACCGCCTTGAGCTGTTCGCGGTGCAGGTGAATCCACTTCTCCTGTTTAGGGTTTCCAAACGCGACGAAGAGAATGTCGGGCTTTGCGGCGTGAATCTCTTTGAGGATAGATTCGCTATCCATCTCTACCAGCGAACGCGCTTCCGGCGAGAGACAACCCACTATCTGAATTCCGGGGTAGTCTTCTTCAAAGCGTTCGCGGGCGCGTTGCGCGATTTCAGGGCGTGCGCCTAACATGAAGATGCGGTAGCCCTTTGGCGCGGCGAGTTCGGCGAGAGCCGGCACGAGGTCAGCGCCTGTCACCCGCTCAGGGAGGGGCGAACGCATAAGCCGCGCCGCCCAGATGAGAGGCATTCCATCTGGTACAACGAGGTCCGCTTCCCGCAAAATTGTACTTAACTCTTTATCTTCTAGCGCATTGATTAAGAAATCGGTATTGACAGTCGCTACTTGGTGGAACCGCTTCTGCTCTATGAACTGCTCAAGGCGTTCCAACGCCTCCTGCATATTCAGGATGTCTATGGGGGTTCCTAAAAGTCCTACTATCTGTCGCATATCTCTTCTACTTCTATTTAGGCAGTAAGCACGTTACAGTTGACGGCGTTCGGTGCGATTCCAGCCTCCCGTCGAACGTTTGACGAGTAAGGCTCCGTACACTCCGAACTTCCAAAGAATATAAAAAGGCGCACCTAGCAGGGATATTGCTATTTTGGCAGGTACATGGGCAATCCATAGCCCTCCTGCTAAATACATACCTTGTAATACCAGAATAAACACCCAAGCAACCGTGAAATAGGAGACACTTGGGAAGTGAAATAGGCGGCTTATGCCTAGATTTAACCCCAAAAGTAGTATGGGAAGGGCGAACATCTCGGCAAAAGGCGGAATAAACATCTCTATCGCCCTATCGCAGAGGATACGGCTCCTCGTTCTCAGGCTCTCAGCGAGCAGACGCGGCGCAAGCGAAAAGAGTAGACTATAGCGTCCCCCCTCCCACCGTTGGCGTTGGCTTTTCGACTGCGCCGCTGTTGTGGGCATCTGCGCCCAGACAGCCGCCGCCGGGACAAACTGAACGCGATACCCCTCGCGGCAGAGCCGCAACGAGTACTCTATATCTTCGGTGATGGAGGCTCCCGACCAGGGGATGCGCTCCACTACTTCCCGCGCAAACGCCATACCATTGCCTTTTAGACCTTCGGAAAGGCGCAAATGTTCCCTTCCGAGGGGCTTAACGATATGTACGAGCGCTAGGGCGCAAGACATTAGCCGAGTACGCCAACTTTCATCTACATTTAATACTTCGTATCGCGCTTGCAACACCTTGCCGCCCGCTATCAGGCTCTCATGGAAGGCTTGCAGGAGATTTGAGGAGAGAATAGTGTCGGCATCGCAGACGACTATCGCATCAAAGCCAGCGAGAACGCTGTCAGAAGAGGCGGATTCTACCTTCAACAGCCTGTCTATCGCCCAGTTGAGCGCGTAGCCCTTGCCGCGCTCATCGGGGTTCACGCGCTCCCAAACCAGAACGCCTTTGGAGTGGGCTATCTCTACCGTGCTGTCTGTACAGTTGTCTGCAATCACCACCACGCGATAGGCGGAGGCGGGGTAGTCGAGAGGCTTTAAGCCATCGAGTACCTTCCCCAAAATCAACTCCTCATTATGCGCGGGAAAAAACAGAACGAATCGAGTTGGGTTGTCTATTGAGGCAGGTATGAGAGGAGCCTCTGTAGCGCTGGAAGGCGCAAGCGGAAGCAGACGCTTCCTAAGCAGTAGGGCGTGCAGGGTCAGATAGAGCAGGTAGAGGATGCAGGCGGCGCAGTAGAGGAGAGGAACGCCCATTGCGACAGTGTAGATACTCTCGGCAAACGTCATTTATGTCTCTCCTTCTCTCAGGCAAACTACTCTAATGAGTTCCCTTTAGATTTATCGGTAGTTTTGGCGGAACTCTTCGTAGCCTTTTTTGAGTCGTCCGCCCCGTTTCCCTTGTTCGTTAGAATAGAGACGACCAGCCTGATACTTCAGTCACAGTAGCCGCTACACTATTTATGAGTGTAGCGAGTAGCAGACAGGAGTGTCCTCAGAGAGTATCCGTCCGTAGTGTATAGTCCATGGGTGTCCAGTCGCTCTGCGGGGAGCCGTTTTTAGGGCGATAAGCCCGTTCAGGGTCGGGCATTACTGCGGTATTCATCCCGAAGCGGATGGTATCTGCGTGATTCGCGGAGCCGCTATGCACCATCAAATAGTGCATAAAACAGACATCGCCTGCTTGTGCAATAACTGGAACTGGGTCGGCATAGTTTAGGTCAGGAACTACCGCAAAGGGGTCTTCCGGCAGATGTTCATCCGCTAACCACTTCTCGAATACTTGCCGATGCGATCCCGGACGGACTGCCGTTGCGCCTCCATATTCCCCAACATCGGTTAGAAAAGCCATGACAGCCAGAAAGTACCGACCCGGATAGGTCGTTATATACTTTCCTCCATCGATATGAAAGTCGCCCGGCGCAAAGCGTCTCTCGCCGGGGGTGGGGTAGTTCAGTACGGGGATGTACCCCTCACACTGCGGCGGCAGGCTGCTCCATTCCAGAAATGGACTGAAGCAGGCGCCACGCAGAAAATCAGTCCCGACGAGTTGCTCTACAACGGCTTCAAATGCAGGCGTTCGACCTGGGTTCGTAGTTGCAATCACATTGAGGTCGGCGGGAAATGAGGGTTTGCCTGTCCATGTGGTAGGGTCGTCCCTATCAATCCCCATACTGGAGCAGAGGTTTTCTCGTATCTCATCGACAAGTTCTGGCGGTAGTAGCCCACGCACGATTAGATACCCTTCGCGCACGAAGCGCTCTTTTTCAGCGTCTGTCAGTAGGTACACGTTTCGTCTCCCGCTATATCAAGAGGTTGCCCTGGGGTCTGCAAGGCTTTCATGCAGGCGGCAGTAGTCAAGGTCGTCAGCAGGGTGCGCTCTTGGGGGGTTGGAGACTGCCCTGTTAGGAAGAGTTGTTCAATATGAGCATTTAGCGTGGCGAAGTGATCATAGAAACTGCTCTCACCACCACTGGCGCACCTACCCGCAAATACCGTCCCATCCTGAAGGCGCAACGCCGCAGTGAAGTCTTGAAGATGTCCCTCTAGCATAATGTGAGCGGAGCGGAATCCATCGTTGTGTTCCAGTGCGAAGGCGATAGGGCTGGTAGCGCCTTCGTAGGTAGCGACACCCCTACAGTTGCTCTGCCAATCGCCTTGCCGTTTACTCTCTGTCGCGTTCAAAGCCATTTCAAATAGGTCTTGCGACCAGACGCCCTGAGCCATCGCTCTCTCAACGCCGTCACCCACGTAAGCTGTAATTCGTCGGATGCCTGCCTCGCCCCCGCTGCGTTTCTCAATCAGCGACTGCATAAGTTCCAGACTGTGAAAACCGTAGACCTCGGGTCCCACATAGCATAGCCCTACAAACTCCGCCAACGCCGTGCCTGCAAGGTTGGGTACAGGCGGGTTCAAGCCGACAAGAGGCAGGCTCGACCCTGCACGGAAAGGGATGCCCATTGTCTGAGCGGTCGCAACCATCTCTCTCGCCCAGTCGGAGTTCCAAGAGAGGTGTTTATCACAAAAGAGGGGAACTACCTGCCCCGTCTCCCGAAAGACGGAGACAATCGCATCAAAAAGCTCTTTGCGTGGGTAGAGTTTTTGGTAGAGAGAGTTGAAGGGGTACTCGCCATGCTCTCCGATAAGCAGAACGGCATCCACTGCTAGGGTGTCTCCGCCTAGCGTCAAGGCATCTCTCACGGAATCGCAGAGAGGTAGCTCGTGTCTCTCCGCCATACAACGCGCCATGTCAATCTCATTGGGAGAGTGGTTGCTCTTGACCTCTCCCAATGAGAAGTCGCGCATATCATGAGGAGGGAACTGCTCGACGTAAAGGGAAGCAATACGTGATTGCGGTACACCCCACCCCCATTCACTATCACTGGGGCGTGGTTCTAGCCATCGTGATACAATAACGTCGGCGTGTGATGCGGGGTAGTATACTGTGGCGATAACGCCGATTCGGAAATTGCGGCTCATTTCGCATCCGTCTTTTTTTCGGCGATGCAGTCAATCTCGAACTCCAAGCCCGGCGGCAGGCAGTTGACAATCGTAGTGCGTGCAGGGTAAGGCTCTCCAAAATACTCGCGGTAAATCTGATTATAAAGCGGGAGGTTTATTGGATTTTGCACATAGCCGCGCACCATGACAACCTCTGCGAAAGTCGCCTCTTCCTGCGCCAGCGTCGCTCTGAGCTGCTCCATTGTATAGCGCATCTGCTCCTCGAAGTCGTCGGAAACAAACTCGCCTTGTTCGTTGACTGCGCCATGCCCTGCGACATACAGCACAGTACCGATACGCCGAACCATTGAAAGGGGCGGAGCATGGCGCGTCTGCCCCTCCGCCATTGGGTATTTTAGCGCCAACTCGGCTCTCCTTCTCTCTGATAAACTACTCTGATGAGCTCCCTTTAGATTTATCGGTAGTTTTGGTGGAACTCTTGGTAGCCTTTTTCGTGTCGTCCGCTCCGTTTCCCCTATTCATCATCATAAAGCCAATTAGGAGTAGAACTGCGATGACGATAACCGCCACAATGATGGGGGTTTTGGGGCGGGCGGTGGTCTCGGTAGTGATGGGCGCTTTCGGGGCGGAGTTGCCGTTCGCTTTCGCCTCTATCTTTTTATCCCAAGGCGAGGCGGACTTTGCGGGTTCCGCTTTCGCGGCGGCTCCCGGCACAGACGATGTGTCGAATGGCTTCACGGTGACGGGTTGCTTATTTTTTAGGGCGAGAACCATCTCAAAGGCGCTTTGGAAGCGGTCGTCCGGGTTTTTCGTGAGGGATTTTTCCACTACCGTTTGAAGCCAAGGGGAGATATTATCGGGAAGCGGAGGCGCGGGTTTGGTGACTTTTTCCAAAAGCATAACGGCAGGCGTTTTTCCTTGAAAGGGGAATTTGCCAGCCAGCATCTCATAAAAGAAAAGCCCAAGACTGTAGATGTCGGAGCGAGCGTCAACGGGTTTGCCCTGCGTCTGTTCTGGACTCATGTAGACCAAAGTGCCGATGATGGCTCCGGTACGTGTGAGGGGCGAGTCTTCAAGGGCTTTTGCGATGCCGAAATCCATAACGCGCACAGAGCCATCATCGCAGAGAAAGATGTTTGCGGGCTTCATATCGC
>CAIJLM010000380.1 GCA_903821495.1 uncultured Chthonomonas sp.
AGGATGCGTGATATTCGGCGTTCTCTATATCTATTTAGGGCACTTTCAGTCAAACACCTATCAGGTGAAGGTCGCTTTTAAGAACGCGCAGGGGCTGTTGCGTCAGAGTTACGTGCGGATGCAGGGAGTCACTATCGGGGAGGTCGCAGGGATTGACCTCAACACGGATAGCCCCCTCGCAAAAGGGGAGTTACCAGTGCCTATCGTGACCCTCGCCATCAAAAATAAGTACAGTATTCCTGCCAACTCCACCTTCAAAATAGTCTCCGGTATTTTGATAACGAACCCTCAGATTGAGATTACTCCCGGCGATAGCCCCGCAAAACTCCCCAAAGACAACACCGCAAGCGTGAAAGGGTTAGAGTCTGGGGGAGTGCTTGACGCTCTTAGCCCCGAACTCAATCAGGCGGTCACCAATATCAACCGCAGTTTCACCGATTTGACCGACAAATTGGGAACCTCTTATGCTAAAATAGACAAAATCCTCGACCAGACGCAGACTCTACTCAAGACAGGCACAGATACGATGGTAGCCGCGAAAACTCTCATCGGCGACCCGCAGATTCGACTGAGGCTCACGCAGACGCTCACTAATTTTGAAGAAGCGTCGGGGGAGGCGCGACTCGCGGCAAAGCAGTTGCGCGTTCAGTTTAACGGCATTCTGACGAACAGCAATGGCACTCTGCAAGAACTCAAGGAGTCTATGCTGAACCTTTTCGATAGGCTAGACACCACGCTAGACGATGCGAACGCCGTTGTGAAGAAGATAACGGAGCAGGTGACAGACCCGCGCCTCCAGCAGTCGCTACAGGAGACCGCAGACCTTGCCCGTGTCACGCTGGCGCGATTTAATCAGCTCGCTTCGGATATGCACCAGTTTATTGGAGACCCGCAACTACAGGGCGACATGAAGCAGATTGTGACGAATCTTAAAGGCGCGACGGCGAAGGGCGAAGAGGCGATTTCTAAGGTGAACAGCTTTTTAGGGAAGGTGACGGAGAGCGCTCCGGGGCAATCTCTAAAAAATAGACTGCCGAAAGTGGAACTACTGACCAATATATCGGAGCGCATAGACCCTGAGCGGTTCCGACTGGACATGGAGGCGCGTGTTAATTTTGGCAAAAATAGTATGTTCGATATAGGGCTTTTTGACTTGGGGCAGGACACGCGCCTTACACTACAGGCGGGGAAGTGGAGCATGAACGGAGACCTGCTTATGCGCTATGGGCTGTACGCTTCGAAGCTGGGCGCGGGCGTGGAGTACAATCTATCGCCAAACACGCAGATTCGGGGCGATATTTACGATACTTTGTATCCACGTCTTGACTTCCGAACCCTTTTCAGGGTAAATAACAACGCCTTTGTATGGTTAGGCGCGGATGGCGTAGGTCGCCACGCCTCCCCCATACTTGGGGTTCAGTACAAGTACTGATGTAGGCTAACGATTTTCCGTTTTACGAGAACGCGCCGAAACAGGGGTCGCTCTCGTTTTTCGTCATGTTTGTTGTCGGTATGAGAGTCTATGACGGCGCGTCGCGCCCGCTCCGCCGAAGATGTATTTAGGAGAAGTGTTCCAATGAAAATTGTTCTTACTCGCGACGTTCCGCGTCTTGGGCGCGATGGCGACATCGTTACCGTCGCCGACGGCTACGCTCGCAACTACCTCTTTCCCCGCCAACTAGCGATAGTGGCGAAAGCCGCCGCCCTCAAGCAACAGGCGGCGCGTATTGAGCGCGAAAAACAGCAGGTCGCCGAACAACTGCACGCCGCGCAAGCCAGCGCCGTAAACCTGCAAGATAAGCAGTTTCAGGTAGTTGGGAAAGCCGCCGCGCACTCCACCCGCCTCTACGGCTCTGTGACCGAAGCCGACATCGCCGAAGCGATTAAAGCCGCTACGGGTATTGAAGTGGACAAACGACGCATTAGCCACATCGACCCCATCAAGGTGACGGGTTCCTACAGCCTGACCGTGCGCCTTCACCCAGACGTAGTAGTCCCTTTCACCGTTGAGGTCGTGACCCAAGAGCAACTGGACGCGTACGCTCGCGAAGCCGCCAAAGCCGCTGAAGAAGCCGCCGCTCAAGCCGCTCTTGCAGAGGCGCAACCCGCCGAAGCGTAACCTTTTCGCTTTCTAACTTAACCCCCGTTTCCCGCCCGCTTTGGGAAAGGGGACGGGGGTTAAGTCAATAACTCCCGCTGTTTCCACACTTTTTCACTTTTGAGGTCTTCGCTATGTCTCATGACTCTTTCATGCGGATGGATAGAATCCCGCCTCAGAACCTCGAAGCCGAGCAAGCGGTTCTAGGCTCTATGATTCTAGAACGCGCCGCAGTGGAGAAGGCGGCGGAAATCCTCAAGCCCGATGACTTCTATCGGGACGCGCACCGCTACATCTTCGAGTCTATTCTCGCCCTCGCCGAGAAGGACGAACCTGTAGACCCCATCACTCTTCCCGAAGAGCTACGCCAGAAGGGACACCTACAGGCTGTTGGAGGCGAACTCTACCTCTACAACCTCATGGATGCGCCCTCCACCTCCGCGAACATCGAATTCTACGCCAAACTCGTTGAAGAGAAGTCTATCCTGCGGAAATTGATGGACGCGGGAACGCAGATTCAGGGGCTTGCACACTCCGAATTTGACCACATTGACGACGTGGTAGACCGCGCTGAACGCCTTATTTTCGAGATAGGGCAGAGGCGCGTCAGTCAGTTCTTCCACCCGCTGCGCCCCCTTTTGGATGCGGAACTCGATAGGATTGAGAAACGCTACGAACATAAGGGGATGACGACGGGGCGACAGACTCCCTTCGCTGACCTGAACTATATGACCGCAGGGCTTCAACCCTCCGACCTGATTATCGTCGCGGCGCGTCCTTCTATGGGGAAGACCGCGCTTACCGTGCAGATAGCGCAGTATATCGCCATGCAGGAGAAAACCCCTGTCGCCATTTTCAGTCTTGAGATGTCTAAAGAGCAGTTAGTGACGCGTATGATTTGCTCGGAGGCGAAGGTGGACGCGCACCGCCTCCGCACGGGCTACCTGCAAGCCGACGACTGGCAGAAGGTGGGCGAGGGCATTAGTCGCCTTGCGGACGCGCCTATCTTCATTGACGACTCTGCGGACGCTTCCATTCTTGAAATGCGGGCGAAGTGTAGGCGACTCAAGGCGGAGCATGGCGGGTTGGGCGTTATCGTAATTGACTACCTGCAACTCATGCGCTCGCACAAGAAGACGGAGAACCGCAACCAAGAGATTTCGGAGTTGGCGCGCGGTTGCAAGTCGTTGGCGCGTGAGTTGAACGTCCCTGTGATTGCGCTCTCGCAGTTGTCTCGCGCTGTAGAACAGCGCCCCGACAAGCGCCCCATGCTCTCCGACCTGCGCGAATCGGGTAGTATTGAGGCGGAAGCCGATGTCGTTATGTTTATCTACCGCGACGCTTATTATAAGTCGAAAGAAGCGACGCAGGCGGAGGATGCAGATATGGACACAAGTCAACTTCCGATGGAGGAGGCGGAGATTATTATCGCGAAACAGCGTAATGGACCCACTGGCAAGGCGATGGTAGGGTTTGTGCCGCGCTTCGCTCGCTTTGAGAATATGGAGCGGCGACGCGATGATATGGGGGATTAGTAAGAAGGGGAGGATGTTATGAAGATATTAGTGGTGGGCGGAGGCGGGCGCGAACACGCTCTCGTATGGAAAATAGCCCAAAGCCCGTTGGTAAGCAAAATATACTGCGCTCCCGGAAACGCGGGTATCGCAGAACTTGCTGAGTGTTTTCCCATAAGCGTCTCTGACATTCCTGCGCTTGCGAAGTTCGCGGAAGAGAACGCCATAGATTTGACGGTGGTGGGTTCCGAAGCGCCGCTCACTTTGGGTATTGTAGACTACTTCGAGGGGCGGGGAATGCGAATTGTGGGACCCTCCGCGTCTTGCGCTCGAATTGAAGGCAGTAAGATATTCGCCAAAAGGCTGATGCAGAACTACGGTATTCCCACTGCTGAATTTTGGGAGGCGCAGTCCCTGCAAGAGGGTATCGCACACCTCAATGCCTACTACTCCACCCGCTCTCACGCTACTCCCATTGTCATAAAAGCCGATGGACTCGCAGCGGGCAAGGGCGTAACCGTAGCCCAGAACCGCGACGAGGCGCTCTTGGCGCTACAGACCATGATGGGGGATATGGCGTTTGGGGAAGCGGGGAGTCGTGTCGTTATTGAGGAGTGTCTCTTTGGGGAAGAAGCCTCCATTATCGCTATCACCGATGGCTACGACCTCGTGCCGCTCGTTCCCACGCAAGACCACAAACGCATAGGCGAAGGCGACACTGGCCCCAACACGGGGGGCATGGGAGCCTACTCGCCCGTACCCGCTGTATCGCAGGAAATCGTAGAGGAGGCGGTTGAGCGCATCTTGCGCCCCGCCATTCAAGCCATTGCGGACTTAGGCATACCCTATCGTGGTTTTCTCTATGCGGGCATTATGATTACCGAAGACGGTATTAAGACCATAGAGTTTAACTGCCGACTCGGAGACCCCGAAACACAAGTAATTATCCCTCTATTGAAGAGCGACCTCGTTCCACTCCTGCTCGGCTCTACCGACTGTACGCTTGGGCAGGCTCCTGTAGAGTGGCATGACTATGCGGCGACAACAGTCGTCGCGTCGTCGGGCGGCTATCCGGGCAAGTTTCAGATGGGTAAAGAGATAAAAGGGCTGGAAAAACTGCGAGACTCCAAAGAGTGCGTCGTTTTTCACTCCGGGACGACACTGCAAGACGGCAAGCCCGTGACGAGCGGAGGGCGCGTCCTGTGCGTTACAGGTATCGGCTCTACTATTATGGACTCTGTCGCGAACGCCTATATCGGCTTGAGCAACCTCGATTTTGAGGGAATGTACTACCGTAAGGACATTGCAACCCGCGCCCTGCGCCACTTGTCGGATGAGTAGCCCGCACGGGGTATAATAACCCT
>CAIJLM010000381.1 GCA_903821495.1 uncultured Chthonomonas sp.
GCTTTGGCGAGTTTGAACTCATCTACAAGCGTGCCTATCACCTTGCGCGACCCCATAATGAGGTGCGCGACTTCAGGCGCGGTTCCCGCTTGAGGCACAGAAGCGACTCCATTCATCAAGGGAATGCTAGGGTTATCTTTGTCCGTCCCGAGTCCTGCGGCTATCTTGGCTAAGGGAGAGGGGGGAAACTCAATAATAAATGCGCCCGTATAGTTCAAAGGCGCTATGAGTCTTGGCAAGGCTCCGAGAGTTCCTCCAATAAGCGTAATAATCGCTACAAACTTCCACAAACGAAGAAAGTAGGGAAGTATGGGAGGCGTTGCGCTCGAAGAGCCGGGTGTATTTGAAACGGGTTTATGGTTTTCGTTGGGTTGTTCTGGTTGGGTAGTCACGAAACTGCCTTCCACTTGCTTCTGCGATAGAATCTATAGCGCAGGGCGTTAAAAGCGTAGGGGTTCCTATAGCGCTCTCAACAGCCGAAGTTCGATTTACAAAAAGGATACGTTCAAAAGAGTAGATACTCACTAAATTATAGAATATACTATCTCTCTTGTCAAGGTTGTTATGCGTCCGCCCCCTCTTTACAGGGGTGAAAACCGCGAAACACGCGAATTTGAGGGCTTGAGCGAGGAGATACCAGTGCGAGTCATCAATCTTAGCCATCCTATAGAGCCAAACGCCTCCGCTACTCCCCCTTCCGCCGCCGTCGAGATTTCGGCGCTTGGCGCGGAAGAGGCTGAAACCTCTGCCGCTATCAAGAGCGCGCGCCTCTTCATAGGGATCCAGACCGAAACGCATATCGAAGCCCCGTTTCACTTCTTTGAGGGCAAACTGACGATAGATAAGGTTCCGCTAGAGCGTTGCTTGGGTATGGCGACTATCGTACACCTGCCCCATCATGGCGCGTTCTCCGAGATTACTGCGGAGGATGTCGCGCCTTACGCGGACTCGATATGGAGAACGAAGCGCGTTCTGTTCTACACGGACTGGTATAAGCGATGGAAAACCGAGGGCTATTTCACCGACCACCCTACGCTTACGGAGGCGTGCGCGGCGTTCCTTTTGCGGTGCGGAGTCGTGCTGGCGGGAGTGGATTTCCCTTCGGTAGACCGCTACCCCTTTCCAGTGCATATCGCCCTGCTTGGTCACGATGTTCTAATTATCGAAAATCTGGCGAACTACGACTTTCTTTCGTCGGATACGGTGGAGTTGGTGGCTATTCCGCTTGAGATGGTGGGGCAGTCCGGCTCTCCGGTGCGCGCTCTCGCCATAGAGAAAGACGAAACGGACTAAAAAGAAAACTCCCCTCTTCGCGTTTTGCGGAGAGGGGAGTTTTCTTATGCCCGCTTAGGCAGAAATGGTTTTATTCTCCGTAGGCGGGGGCTCTTTGAAAGTGAACATGAACGCGAACGCGCATACGATAGTCAGAGCGGCTGGCACGGTAAAGATACCCGTCCAGTTTATCTCTCCGGCAATCATCTTTCCGGGGTTGTTCGGGTCAGGGATGAACGTGGTGTAGTAGTCCTGGAGTCTGCCGCAGAACAGAGTGCCAATGAAGTTACCCACGCCCAGCGTTACAAGCGTGTAGAGGCTCTGCGCGCTCGCCCGGATGTCTTTGGGCGCCACGCGGTCTATATAGATGTACGAGGTTACAAAGACGAAGGCGAATCCTATGCCATGAAACGACATGGAAGCCAGTATGAGCCACACGGGCTTCTGGAGCGCGAAGAAGACGTACCTCGCTGGCCACGCCAACGTTCCAATGACGAGGGTCTTCTTGAGACCCAGGTATCTCAGGGAAAGCGGCGTGAACACGCCGAGGCAGATTATCTCAGCGTACTGAGCGATACTCTTGAACATGGAAATATTGTTATGGTCGATCTTCAGACCCTGCTCCATGAACGGGCCCGTAGTCACGTAGTAGAACTGGAACTCCGTGCAGACGACAAACGAGATAAGCATGAAGACCGCGAACCCTGGCACCGTCTTAAAGAGAGAGAACGCCTTAGTGAAAGCCCATGGATCCTTGCTCTCTCGGTTTGGCGGAGTGTTTGGCACCAGAAACGCGACAATCGTAAGTATAACGCCGAATATTGCCGTGAGTTGTAGTTCAGGTATCGCGGTGAAGACTCCGTCCGCGGGCTTGGGCGTGGACTTGAGGTAGATGGTGAGTACAATGCTCGCCACTATCCAGCCTACTGTTCCTGCGGTTCGAATGACCGAGAAGTAACGCTCACGCTTCTCTTCGTTGAGTTCCTCTTTGCTCAAGTGGTGGAACACGATGGAGTTGGTTATACCGAGCGTAGGCGCGAAGAAAAGAGCCCAGACCCACATCCAGTTGATGATACCGGAAACCTCGCTTTGTTGAGACATCATCCAGGCAGCCCCCGAGCATATCGCTGCCGCGATACCAAGAAACACCTGACTAGAAATATATCTGTCCACCAGTTGCCCGCCAATAAACGGCGTGATGATGCAGGCTAGCCAAAGCACGCCATACACGGCTCCCACCTGCGTTCCGGTGGCGTGAAGCCGACCGCCTAGAGTCGCGCTAAGGAGAGGCGTCCATGCGCCCCATACTGCATACTGGAAGAACATCATCGCTCCCAGAGTGATGTACAATCGCCATTTCATAGTAGTAGGCTCCTTCAAAAACGTAAAGTTCATGCGATAATTCCACATTTACCGCGTTTCCTCCTGCTTTCCCGCTCAATCAGGCGGGCTTTTCTACGTAATGGGCGAGCGAGAGGGTAAAATAGAGTGAATGAACACTTATTGTCAGGAGATGGGGAATGTCTGAATACGAGGTTGTGGTGGGTATGGAGTGTCACGCGGAACTGTTGACCGAGAGCAAGATGTTTTGCGGGTGCAGAAACGAGTTTGGCGGCGAGCCGAACACGCGCTGTTGTCCTGTCTGCCTTGGGTTTCCCGGCGCGTTGCCCGTGATGAACAGGTTGGCGGTGGAACACGTCATCCGCACAGCCCTCGCCCTGAACTGTCAAATCACGCCCAACGCGAAGTTCGACCGCAAGAACTACTACTATCCCGACCTGCCCAAAGGCTATCAGATAAGCGAATACGACTTTCCGATAGGGGTAAAGGGCTGGCTGGACGTGGAGGTAAACGGCGAGGCGAAGCGGATTCACATTCTGCGCGTCCACCTTGAGGAGGATACCGGCAAACTGTTCCATGTACTCGGCGACGAGAGTTATGTGGACTACAATCGTAGCGGCGTGCCGCTTATGGAGATTGTCACCGACTTTCCGCCCGATATTCGCTCTTCCGACGACGCGCGCGCCTACCTTGCAAAACTTCGCGCTATTCTTACCTACATTGGGGTCTGCGATGGCAAAATGGAGGAGGGTTCTCTGCGTTGCGAACCGA
>CAIJLM010000382.1 GCA_903821495.1 uncultured Chthonomonas sp.
GTCGTATTGAACCGCAACTCAGGGATAGCGAAATACACCCTGTCCCAGTTGACTGAACAAAAGGGTAGCAATTTAGCGGCGGGTCTGTAGTCGCCCATACCGGCTTGGTAGCCATACCAATCGTGAGCGTGAGCAAGAGTAGCAAGCACGCCTTCACGATACGAACCTTGTTGACAAACATCGTTCTTCCTCCTTTTTTGAGTAGTTTGGCGAAATATCGCCGATTTTTGAAGCGCATTCGCTTCAAAAGGGTTAAGCTACTGGCGGGGATTTGCTCCCCATGTTCGCTGGTGTTCTTCGATTTCTTTGAAAAGGCTCTCCTCTTGCGCCGCCGTCTCCACCCACCCCTCGCGCTGGTATCCTATGTTCCCTTGCGGGTCGCACATAATAAACAGAGGGGCGGGGAAGTTCAGCGTGCCGGGGTCGAAACAGCCTTGACCGCTAAACATACTACAGATACTGACCGCTTTCCAAACTATCTGCGTTTTCGCTAACGCGCTCTTCGCAGCTTCGCAGGAGTGGCAACCGGGTAGAGTGACTACGAGGAGAGTTCCGGGAGCGGGGAGAGAGCCTGAGTTTATGAATTTTGCGATGGGATTGCCTACAATACGGGGCATCTGAATTTCTGCGGACGCTTTGCTCGAAATAACGCCTGTTACGAGGGCGACGCTACGCACTCCGGAAGCGATGAACATTACGATGAGTGCGGCGCAGACGGCTTTGGGGCAAGCGATACTGTATTCAATTCCTTTGGCGAGTAGCTGTAGAGAGGCGAGAAAGTAGGCGGAGGCGATAAACGTGAAAATCAGGCAGATGGCGCACAGTTTGGGGTCGTCGAGTTGAAGCCCCGCCTGTATCATTGGAATGAGTCCTGATAGAAGCGCAAAACCTTGATAGAGAGGTTTCGGGTAGGGGCGCGGCGCGGTAAACAAAAACACGCCACATAGCAAATAGGCGGTCATTAGTACCGGGACGATAGTCCCAGACCATGACGTAACGGAGTTGCAGTTTAGACACTGCACCCGCAAAGAGCCTACGGCGACAAGCCCCAGAGCGGGTAGGTAGGCGACAAACTTTCCGATGTCCTCTTTGAGGACGCAGGCTACCAGCATAATGCAGAACATGACAAGCAACGCTATTCGCGCCCGTCGCACTGGGGTTACACGGCTGATAACGGGGTCGAACCATTGACGCACAGCCTGACCGCCTGACACATAAATCGTGTTCTTTCCCTCTTGCAAAACTAATGTCGGGCTAGTTATTGTTGTCAGGCTTGTAAGGTGAAAGAGTTCTTGACCCGCGTTCGGTTCAGACGTTTCAATGGTTCTGATATGGAAATTCGAGTTCGCCCACGAAGCGATACTGTCAGACCCTAAGTCGCTTTTAGCATAGAATAATGTTGAGTTCCGCAAGGTTTTGAGGTAGTTGTTTTGATAGATATTAAGAGATAAAGACGACAATAGAAAGCAAACAGCGCTTAATCCCAACCATAACAGGATGAGGGGGGAGTGGTTACGGATTAACTGTCGATTTGAAAATTGTCGTGAATGTCCTTGAATCACTGTCGCCTGTATCCTCTCTGGCAAAATATTGAAAGTTATGATGTTAGGAGTATATCATGTTCGTTTTCTGTTGTCAATACTGTTTGTAATGTTTTTTGTAAGCAGAAACGTGGTTATCTGCTGATGAGAGCGTATCTGAAATTATAAGGAGAGGTAAAACAAAAAATAGGCGCGGACTCCCTGTTCAGGGGAAGTCCGCGCCTACTCTACGGCGCTACTGTTTTGAAGAAAAAAAGGCTGGAAGAGACGCGCTCTTGCTCTTCCAGCCTTAACGGAAGATGACAGGCTCATCAAGTAGGCTCTACTCGAAGGAGGTTACGCATACTTGCGGTGAATCCAGGCTCCCACACCGACTCGTTTCATCTCCGCTAAGTTGGATAGTCCATAGTTGGCGTGCGCGACGCGAAGGCGAGCCTTTTGGCTCAAGACTTGTGTACGGTACCGCGCTCCATCCATAGACGGTCGCCCCTCAAAGAGGGGGGCTTCCTCCTCCAACAGATGGATAAGGCGGGTAAGAGCCTCCGTCTGTTGGGGATTCAAAATCTCTTTTCTCTTAGGTGTCGTGTATTTGTCGTTCTCACAATGAGTCATCTTTAACGGGCTCATTTGTATCCTCTTTTCTTTCTTCTAAACTACCCGCATCTGGTTCAGCGGATAGGCGCCTCTACACGGCGCGTTTTTCTCTACGTGTTCTCTACTCTGTGTAGCCCTTAAAAAACGGCAAGCCTTCAGGATAATTACGGGGCTGTTTCGCAAATCTCTTGTTCCGTCTCTGTCATCCTAATAGACAGAATTCAGGGCGAATGGTTTCACTCATTTTTCTAGTTTTGTATCAAATTCTCAAAGAAAGAGCGGTTTAGATTTAATAAATCCTAAAACCGCATTGAAAAATCGCCACTCTGTGTAAAATTTCACAATCGAAATGAGACCACTTCTGAAGCCCTCTCTTCCCTCCGAACGCTACACATTAACTCTTGCTTGTTAAGACGGAGCAGAGAGCGATAAGTAACAACCTTTTTTTCCACGCTCGCTTTTTTACAACACTCTATCGCTTTAGGGCGAAGAGGCGCTAAATAAGCCGCCTCAAGCGTATCGGGTACTATTCGACCTTAGCGAACTCCTCTGAGTTCGGCAAGTATTGGCGCGCTTTAGGTTACAAGATGGGGGCTGGGAAGTGTCGCCAACTCGCTGTGGTCGCCGATGGAGCGGAGTGGCGGAAGCAGGGTGCAAAGCCACCGTCCAAGCGAGAAGGATATTATCGCCCACATATTGAAACGAGAGAGCAAGCGTATCCGTCTAGCGAGTAAAGGACATTAGGGCAGAACCAAACGCCCCTGAAATGTGTCTAAAAGAGAGAGGAGTGAACGTGGCATGATTAACTTGGATGAAGACCAGAAAAAGTGGATTGACACGATGATTAAGAAGTTGGGGCTGAACGAGTACGGCGACCCCAAAGGAACGAACTATATGGGCGGCACGCCCCTTTTCGATGAGAGAACGGGGAGTATGAAAGACCGCTACGACCATATTCTGGATAAGCATAAAGACTGGCTACCGCAGAGTAAGAAGTAGCCGGCGTTCGCGCAAATTGGCACAGACCCGACTCCCTTTCGGGAGGGAAAATGCGTCTCGCGATAAAAAAGACGGTTGGTTCTATGCTTGCGGTTCTGCTGTTCGCTGTCGCTATCCCCGCGCACGCGCAGATGCCGCAGAACCCTGAACGCCTTCTGGACGCGCTTCTACAAGACTATAAGGATTACGGTCTCCCCTTCCCGCCCAAAGAGGCGAAACTCGCCCTGATACAGCCTCCGCCATTGGAGATAGACTCCTTCGACGATAACAGCAAAGAGCGGGGGAAGATAGCGGTCTTCCTGCTTCCGAATACGCAACGCGGCAAAGCCGTCGTCGTCGCGCCTCTCTCCGATTTTCGCGTGAAGATACCGAAGCGTTGGAAGGTCTTTCGAGAACCGTCTGACATTACAGAGTATGAAACCGCAGATACGGAAAACTACTGGATATCCATGGCGGAAGCGGACAGGAGCGTTATTCCGACGCCCCCTTTTGATTATCCCACATTGGGCGAAGGTCCCCTCGTTCGCGCCATAGTCTGCTACCAGCGCGGGCAGACATCTCTCGCCAATCTCTTCTTGAAGCGGACAGACCCGAACAAATATCCCGACTACGGCCCGCGCAACGAACTCGCTAGTATGGCGTGGAGATACTGGATAGACGCCTTCGTGTATAAGGGGGCGGACAGGGTGAAAGTCGCGAACCACCTTTCGCTACTCCTACGCGTCCTTCCCGACTACAGCGACGAGTACTCCACAGGCTTTATCGCCGCCTTGAAACGCCCTGTCAAACTCGCGCATATCTCTGGCGACAAAGCGGAGCGCCTGCTTGACCGTCTGGTAGTCTGCGAACCGTCTGATTTGGAGGAGGATGCCAAAAACAGTGTAGCCCCCTCCCCCTACTACTACAGTGAATACTACAAAGAACTCTGGAAACTCGGCTTCGACGCGGTTCCAACGCTCATAAAACACCTTGACGACGACAGGCTCACGCGCAGTAAGTATTCGTTTCATGGAATGGGGGGTAATGCGACTTATGTTCCGTTTATGTACAGGGTGTCGGGTATCGTGGCGGATATACTCTTCAACCTCTCCGGCTTGGAGGAGTTGAATCAAAAAGACGTGGAGGCGTGGTGGAAAAAAGCGCAGGAGGTCGGGGAAGAGGAGAGCCTGAGGCAAGGCGTTCTCTACGTCAAAGATGGCAAAATGACCTCTAATCCGCACATCCTCCATCTGATTGCGTGGAAGTACCCGGAGCGGTTGGCGGAACTCTACGAAACCATGCTGACAAAGTGTCCGTTGGGCGATAAATCGCTTATCGGAATACTGCTCGCCGCCCGATATCCCGACGATAAGAGAGTCGCCGACCTGCTGATACAAGCGACGAAATCTCCGAACCTCGAACAGTCGAGAACGGCGTTCTGGGCGCTGATGCAAACGCATGATTCGCGGTTCGCGCCCCTCCTGATAGAGCGCATGAATCCTGTTGCCAGTAGCGGCGGAGGGGAGAGCAGGCTAGACTACGAGGTTGCGGCTCACTTTGCGCGATACGCTGACGACAGGCGCGTATGGAACGCGCTAGAGACACTGGCGTATTCGCTACACCCGACGCAACGTGTAGAGATGTTGGGACGGCTTTTGTGGTTTGGGATAGAAGGCAAGAAGTGGCTTCACGCCCACCAGTTCATCGCAAGGTTTCTCAACGATACAACGACTATCGCGCCTCTCGAACCTAATAAGAGTTACCACCTCAAAGTATGCGATATTGCGGCGGAATATATCGCAGGATTTGTCGGAATAGAAATTCACGTTACAGACTCGTGGGCGGAGAAAGAGTGGACGCTTCTTCGCGGGAAGGTGAGCGAGGCGGTGAAGAGGAGGCGCCTCTGAATCCGCAAGGCGACGCTGGCAGATTCCGGTCACACCCTGCGCGCTGTTATCAACCAGCTCAAGACCAATTACA
>CAIJLM010000383.1 GCA_903821495.1 uncultured Chthonomonas sp.
GGCGGGTTGCATTGCGCTTTTTTTCGCGCCTTTTCGCGCTTTTCGCGGTTAATTCCCAAAAGAGTGAACTCTTACGTTTTCGTTTATGGAGGGCAGTCTGCGATTTTCGTCCCTATTAACAGCCGCAGATTGAGTATAATATACGTATGAGCGTCTACTCTGGTGGTTGGAATGAGAACAGCATGAATGTTATCTACGGCTTGTCCGCCATTACGCAAGCCTTTCCCGCGTCTACCGTCGCCATCGGCACGTTCGACGGGGTGCATATCGGGCATCAGGCGATAGTCTGCGCGGCGATTGAAGACGCGCAGAGACATCAGCGCCCCGCCCTTATCTTTACCTTCGACCGTCACCCCGCCGAACTTATCGCGCCTGAGCGGGTTCCAGGCTACCTCACCACTCCCTCCCAACGGATTCGCCTCCTCTCCGAACGGAACCCCTCCGCCGTCATTATCGCGCATTTCGACATGGCTCTCTCCCAACTCTCCCCTGACGATTTTGTGCAGGGAATCCTGAAAGAGAGGTTGAACGCGCAAGCGATAGTCGTCGGTAAGAACTTCCTTTTCGGGCGAGGGCGTAGCGGCGATGTCGCCTATCTGGAGCGGGAGCGGGAGAGATTCGGGTATCGCCTCTACGACTTGGACGCGGTGGAGGCGGACGGCGAACCTGCGAGTAGCACCCGCATCCGTGAACTTCTGCGGCAGGGCGAAATCGCACAGGCGGAGCGTATTCTAGGACACCCTTACTATCTGGCAGGAGAGGTGGTTAAGGGACAGCAGTTGGGGCGCACCCTCGGCTTTCCTACCGCCAACCTGAGTTTGGAGGTTCGACAGGTGGTTCCGTTGGATGGAATCTACGCCGTTCAGGCGACGCTAGACGATGGGCGCGCGCTCAAAGGCGCGTGTAGCATTGGCAACCGTCCGACGATTGAAAAGGCGGGGCGCTCGATTGAGACCTATCTTTTGGATTTTGACGAGGATATTTATGGTCGCAAAATGGAGATTCGTTTTGTAAAACGCTTGCGGGAAGAGCGCAAGTACGATTCGTTAGGCGCGCTGGTGGCGCAGATAGAGCGCGATGTGGCGCAAGCGAGAGAGATTTTGGGATAGAAGACGAACTACTTAACCTAAGGAGCCTAAGATGACGATATACAACCGATATAACGATGGTAGCGCCGCCGCGCCACGCCTAAGAGTTCAACACTCGCTCTGGTCGCTGGGCAGACTGCCTATGAACGCCGAGACGGAGTGGACGCTTGACGAGAAGTGTTCCCGCGCTAAAGAGGGCGGCTTCGAGGCAGTGGAGTGCTGGCTAAATGACGACAGCGAACGTGAACACAAAGAGGCGTTGGACAGGCAGGGCTTAGGGTTGATACTGGGGCATCGTCCGTTCAAGGTGGCGGACGTTCAGGCTACGGTAGACCGCGCTCTTAGGTTGGGCGCAGATTTTGTTTTTGCGCAACCCGCCGACGCTTTCACTCCGGTGCAAGAGGTCGCCAAAATATGTAGAGAGGGGCGCAAAATCGCGAACGACGCGGGGCTTGCCTTTTTCGTGGAGACGCACCGCAACAACTTCACTGAGAATCTGCCGCAAACTATCCAACTCATTGACCTCATTCCCGATATTCGTTTCACGGCGGACTTGTCGCACTTTGTGGTGGTCGGGGAGTTCTACGGCTGGGCGGACGAAGGCGCGATTGACCGTATGCTTCCGGTGTTGGCGCGTACTTCGCATATACATGGGCGTATCTCCAATGGCGAGCAGGTTCAGGTGGATGTCGCGGACGGCTCTACCACCCCTGCGCGGTTCTTTGTGCAACTCTGGGCTACCGCTATGAAGCATTGGCTTGCGGGCGCTGGAGCGGGCGACATACTCCCTTTCACAAGCGAATTGGGACCCCCGCGCTACGCTATCACTCTGCCGGACGGTAGCGAGTTCAGCGATAGGTGGGAGCAGAGCCTTGTGATGAAGAGGTTGGCGGAAGAGGCGTGGGGTATCGCGATGGCGGGGTAAAGTCTAGGGCGGGGGCGGAAAGCCCCCTGCCTGTGGACGGGGTTTTATGGTATCTACGGCAAGGCTTACCCCCTGCGCCTCCACTTGCCATAACCCCCGCTTTCCCGCTATAATTTAAGTAGCGCCCTCGATAGGAGACGAATCATGCCCCCTCAGACCCTAACCATAAAGACCGCCTGTCCTCACGACTGCCCCGATACCTGCTCCATGCTCGCTTATGTGGAGGAGGGCAGACTTATCGGTGTGGCGGGCAACCCCGACAACCCGTACACACGCGGCAACCTCTGCCGCAAGGTGGCGCACTACGAAGAGCGCGTCTACAGTCCTGACCGCCTTCATTACCCCATGCGGCGGGTTGGCAGGCGCGGCGAGGGGCGTTTTGAGCGTATCTCGTGGGAGGAGGCGATAGGGGAGATAGCCATGCGCTGGAAGGCTACTATTGCAGAGAGCGGCGCGGAGGCGATACTGCCCTACTCCTACGCGGGAACGATGGGCGTAGTCAGTATGAGCGCGTGCGACGGCAGGCTGTGGAACCGTATGGGGGCGAGCCGACTTCTACGGACTATCTGCTCGGCGGCGGCGGAGACGGGGTACGGCTATGTCAACGGCTGGTCAGGAGGGATAGACCCCGAAGACTTCGCGAACAGCAAGTTTATTCTCGTGTGGGGGACGAACCTCTCCTCAACGAATGTTCACCTGATGCCCTACCTTAAGGAGGCGCAAGCGAAGGGCGCTACCGTTGTGGTGATAGACCCCTTCCGAACGCGCACCGCGAACTCCGCCGACTGGTTCATTCAGCCAAAGCCGGGAACGGATGGGGCGTTGGCGTTGGGCATGGCGCACATCATATTTTCGGAGGGACTGCACGACGAGGCGTGGTTGGAGGCGTATTCGGTAGGTTGGCGCGAGTTTCGGGAGCGATGCGCGGAGTTTCCGCCGGAGCGTGTCGCAGAGATAACGGGATTAGCGCAGGACGAAATCGTTACGCTCGCCCGACGCTACGCTACGGAAGCCCCCGCCGCGATTCGGTTGGGGTACGGCTTGAGCCGAACTGCGAACGGCGGGAGCATGATACGCGCTATCGCCTGTCTGCCGGGGGTGATTGGGGCATGGGGCAAGGGAGGGGGCGGTCTGCTACTCTCTACTAGCGCCCATTTCCCGCTCAATCGCCCCGCTATTTCGCGCCCCGACCTACGCCCCGCAGAGAATGAACCGAGTTGCGCGGACTACGGGCGAACGGAACCCCGCGCTATCAACATGAACGAAATCGGGAAGGCGTTGATGGAGACGCAAGACCCGCCCATTCGCGCTATCTACGTCTACAATTCGAACCCCCTCGCTGTCGCGCCGAACAGCAATCTGGTAAAGCAGGGCTTTGAGCGCGAAGACCTATTTGTGGTGGTGCATGAGCAGATGATGACCGACACGGCGCGGTACGCCGATATTCTGCTTCCCGCGACTACCCATCTGGAACATCTTGACCTTATGCGGGCTTACGGTCATCTCTATCTCAACCTGTGCGTTCCCGCTATCGAACCTCTAGGCGAATCGCGCCCCAATATCGAGGTGATGAACGCGCTGGCGAAGGCGATGGGCTACGCCGATTCCGCCTTCGATGAGACGGCGGAGGAGATAATTCGCGCCGCCCTGAATAGCGACCACCCCTATATGGAAGGAATAACCTACGAAACCCTGCAAGAGCATGGTTTCGCGAAACTACGCACTCAGAGCGACCCCTTTATTCCCTTTCAGGAGGGCAGAGGCTTTCGCACTCCGTCGGGTAAGGTGGAGTTCGCCTCACAACAGGCGGAGCGCGACGGCTACGACCTCCTGCCGAACTACACTCCCCCTGCCGAGAGCGCGGAGGCTGCCCCTGAACTAGCGCAAGATTTCCCCATAAACCTGCTCAGTCCGGCGGCGCATCACTTCCTAAACTCCACCTTCAGCAACCTCGACTCGCTGAAAAAGAGCGAACGCGCCCCCCGTATCTGGCTGAATACGGCGGACGCGGAGGCGCGAGGCGTGGCGGAGGGCGACTGGGTGCGAGTCTGGAATCGGCGGGGGGCGATACAGCTACAGGCGATGGTGGGCGACAAGGTGAAGGCGGGAGTGGCGTGGTCTCCCTCGCTCTGGTGGCATACGGACAGCCCGGAAGGGGGCAATGTCAACGCCTTGACTTCAGATAGGCTGACGGATATGGGGGGCGGCTCCACATTCCATACGAATCTGGTGCAGGTGGCTCTTCTTTAGAACGGGGGCGCGTGATGTCGGACGACTCGCCTGAAGTAGCCGCTAAGAGCCTTACGGAAGAGGAGAAACGCGCTCTTTTGCAACGTCTGAACCACCGTAAAGCGGGGATTCGGTTTGAGGCGCTACGGGAGATTTTGAAGTATCACGAGAACGCTTTTCCGCGACTCCTTGAACTGCATGAATCGGCACGGATATTAGCAATACGCCGTTCGCATTGGTCACGGCTACTCCTAGTCTGTTGTATAGCGCTGTGGCTCTTTTCTTTAAATCCTGCGTATAACGTAGGGGTTATGGCTCTATGTTCAGGACTATTTTTCGCGAATCTTCTTTTAGGAGTCGTTTTGCCCAGCTCCTATTCAGAAGCGTTGCCTCTTCTTGCCGATGCGATAGGCAAACAAAGCGATTTGCGTGTTCTTCCCCTCTTGATTGATTATTGCGAAAAGCGTGGACTTATCTATACAGAGCAAGAGCATGAAGCCTTGCTATCCTTGTTGAAACGCTTGAGGACAAAAGACTCGGTTCTGCTTCAAGAACGCCACCGTAAGTTTCTCAACAAATACCTGCTCAAAAAAACGGACTACAATTCGAGCCTGAAAATTGCAATACTTGAGGCGTATCAGCAGGTGGGAGACGAATCGGCGTTACAAACTGTAGAGAGGTTAATAGCGCAACGTGTAGGCGAGTATAACGGGAGAGGGGAGCGAGTGCGCCGCGCCGCTGAGGAGTGTCTTCCCTACCTACAGCGAAACTTGGGGCACGTGACACAGATACAGACCCTCCTTCGTCCCTCATCGCACCCTGAAAAGCAGGAGGAGTTGCTACGCCCTGCGCGAGATGTGAGAGAAGAAGGCGAGGCTCTGCTTCGCGCTTCGGATAGCCCTGAGTAGAAAGCCTTCTTCTTTGCTTCGCATAGAGCCGTTGCGCCGCGTCAGACTCTTGAGAAGTCCTGACGGTGATACCCTGTGTGGCATGGAGCGAAGTTCGACTATTCCTTCTGCAATAGACAGGGAGCGCCTCTCGCCGTCTCTGTTACGCCCTTTTGGTCTCCGCGTTCGCAAAAACCCGTTTCGCGTCCGCGTAGACGTTCATGCCGTCGCCACGCAGAAAGCCGACCAGCGTCATGCCAATCGTTTGCGCCATCGCCACCGCGAGCGAAGAGGGCGCGGAGACCGCGCAGAGGACGGGGATTTGCGCCCGCGCCGCCTTCTGCACGATTTCAAAACTTACGCGCCCGCTCACCAGTAGTATACGATTCGAGAGGGGAACCGCGCCCTCCATCACCTTTCCGCCAATCACTTTGTCTACCGCGTTATGCCTGCCGACATCCTCTTTCAGGGCGAGCAAGTTACCATCATGGTCGAAAAGCCCCGCCGCGTGTAGTCCTCCGGTGCGTTGAAAGACCTCCTGCACGGCGCGAAGTTTAGGCGGCAGACTGTATAACAGGGCGGGCGAGAAAGCGATAGAGTCTGGGGGGAGGGGCGTAAGGCTTGACCCCAAGCCGGCGAGGCTGGCTTTTCCGCAGACTCCGCAACTCGCGGAGATGGGTAAGTAGCGCTCTTTGCGGACGTATTCACGGGCGGCTTGGCTCAGCTCGACTTGAACAAGGTTTTTTCGTTCGGGGTCGCTCTCCTCGGTTCCGTACCCCATCGCTCTTACATCGTCGCGCCCCGCGATAATCTCCTCCGCAAAGAGCAGTCCCGCAACCAGCGCAAAGTCATCGCCCGGCGTTCGCATGGTTATCGCGAAAGGCGCTCCGTTGATACGGATTTCGAGAGCGACCTCCTCCGTAACCCAGTCCTGCACGGTTTCGCAGGTTTCGCCGCGATAACGCGCAATCTCCGTCATACCGCGCTACCCGCCTCTGCGATAACGTCCGGATTCTGGTCTTCAGGGCGCAACGCCCCCACGCCAAACACAAGCGGAAAACCTCTTTCCGGGTTGTGAGCGGAGCGAGTAGCGCCGTCCATGTAGCAGACGCTGAAAGCGCGACGGGGACGCTCTATCGTGTTCACGCCGGAGCGGTGTAGTAGCCAGTTGTGAAGCAGAATAACCTCGCCAGCCTCCGCCTCAAGGAAAACGCTCGCCTCGTCTTTTGCGTGTTCGCTCTCCTGCTTGGGGGTGATGGTATGCCCCTGCTTTGAGAGTAGACCCAACTTATGACTGCCGGGAATCACCTGCATACAGCCGTTTTCAATCGTCGCTTTGTCGAGCGCCGACCAGAGGGTGATGAGCGGGTTTCTGTCTAGCCCCCACTGGTCGCCGCCGTCCTGATGGTAGGGCAGAATCGTCCCTTGCAAGGCGGGTTTGTTCATAAACATAGAGCGATATACGCTGACCGAATCGCCGTAGACGCGCCGGCATATCGCCTGAAACAGGGGATGTTGAAGATAGCGCAGAAACTCCGCGTCTCGCTCCAACTTCTCAATTTTGCGATAGGCTAGGCTAGGGACCTCCCACTCGCCGCCGTTTGGAACATCGCCGTAAGCCCCTGTCGCGGAGTCGAGTTGGAAATACATCTCTTTGTAGCGCACCCGCCCCAGCATAATGTCGTCCATGCGTCTTTGTAGGCGGGAGAGATGTTCTTCCGAAGCGATTCGCCCCAAGCGCAGATACCCCTCCGCCTCGAATAGCGCCCATTCCGCCACGCTCAATGCCTCCGTTCGTTGTCGCGTCATCGCTCCACTCCTATTTAACTATGGGTAGCATGGCTTTGAACTCAGGAGTTCCCGCCGCTTGCAACATCTCATATAGCGCCATTTCGGTTGAAGAGAGTAGCACGCCGCCTTGCCTCATTTTGTCAATCCCAAGTCGCCAGTTGAGTTCCGTGCGCGAGGAGACAGCGTCCGCGGCGATGTGAACCTGATAGCCCGCCGCAGTGAGGTCGTGGGCGGACTGGCTAATACAGATATGGGTCTCCACGCCGCAGAGTAGAACTTGCTTCCTTCCTGAACGGTGTATCTCGGAGTTGAAGGGGAGCGAACGAAAACAGCTGAACTCCACTTTATCAAAGGGAGGTAGTAGCGGCGAGAGTAGTTCCTTAATTTCGGGTACGGTTTCGCCCATGCGCTTGGCGTACTGTGTGGTGCATAGGATGGGGAGGCGTAGGATATGCGCCCCTTGGAGGAGTGTGCGGACGTTGTGAATTAGCCTCTCGCGTTCATAAATGCCTTGCAGAAAGGGCTCCTGCATATCCACCACAACCACCGCGACGTTATCCGCCTTCAATATATGAGGATGCTCCTTGACGTTTAGCACAGCGCGTCTCCTATTCGGTATTTCTTGTAGATACTCTCTAGTACTATTATACACGCTTCCCGCGCTGTAAGAGTTCAGGGTTATGGGAGTAAA
>CAIJLM010000384.1 GCA_903821495.1 uncultured Chthonomonas sp.
CAAACCACGAGAACTCCCCTCCCTATTTTGATAAGCCTGTCGCAGGAACCTGACCAACTTAGAGACAAGTCCTTCTCCCGAATCGGGAGAGGGATGCCCACAGGGCAGGGTGAGGGCTAGGAGAGGTTGGGTGAGGTTAAGCGTCAAGTTCCCGTAACCCTGAGCTCTTACTGATGCGCCTCTCAAACCATCTGCACGCTCCGCCACTCCCTCAACCTCTCCATCGCGCCCTCCTTGTCGCCTTCGCGCAAGCGCCCCTCAATCACCTCATTGGTCAGAAACTCCTTCGCGTACTTCAACTCAACGCCACGCCCTACGCCCAGTATCTCCATTATCTCATTTCCGTTAAGCGGACTCGTTATCAGCGCGACATTCGTCAGCGCGTTCTGCTCAATAATTCTAGCGCGAAGTTCGGGCAGGTTCGCCGCCTCTTCGGGCGGGATGTTGGTAGCGGCGCGGTCGCACTCTACCAGCGTGAAAAGTTGTTCGAGGCGGGGGTGGCAGTCTCGAATGAAGCGCCGAACCATCGCATCCGTCCACTCAGAGCGATAGTCGCCGGGTCTCATGTGGAGGTTGACGAGCGCTGTGACATCCCGTATTTCGTCATTCGAGAACTTGAGGCGGTTCATTATAGAGCGCACGCTGTTCGCGCCAACTTTTGGGTGTCCGGAAAAGCGAAACTGTCCGCTCTCCTCTGTGCGAGTGGGCGGCTTGCCTATGTCGCGCCAGAGAAGCGCAAGTCGCGTTTCGAGAGGCGCATCGTCCGGCAGAAACTCTAGCGCAGTGAGAGTATGCGCCCACACGTCCCCCGTGCGCCAACTCTCCTGTGTGCAACCGACCATCGGGAGCATCTCCGGCAGAAACCGCTCTAAAAGGCGCAACTCAAGAAGCGCCTCCAAGCCGCGCCTTGCGCTCTTGCCGGGCAGTTTAAGTATCTTCACAAACTCGTCTCGTATGCGCTCGCGGGAGATGGCGGGAGGCGCGAGGCGTTGAGCCTCCCGCTGAATGGCTTGGTAGGTCTCCGCTTCAATCGTAAAGCCGAACCGCGCCGCGAACCGAACCGCCCGCAACATTCGCAGGGGGTCATCGAAAAACGTGATACGCGGTTCGAGGGGAGTGCGAATCGTTCCGCTCTTGAGGTCGTCGTAGCCGCGCTCTGTTAGGTCTAGCCGTTCGCCGGTGTGGAGGTTCTCCATGAGCGTATTGAGAGTGAAGTCGCGCCGAAAAGCGTCCTGCTTGAGAGTTCCGCTCCGAACGTCGGGCTTACGCGAATCGGGCTGATAACTCTCCGAACGCGCCGATACCAGCTCCACCATGCTTCCCTCCGCCCCGCGCTTTCCAACATGAACCATCGCCGTGCCGAAGCGCGGGTAGGTGACGGGGTAGTGGAGCGCGACTCCTTTTTTATGCAGGAAAATGGCGAGGGCGGGCGCGTCCCCCTCCAAAACGATGTCGAGGTCGTTGGCGTGAGGAACTCCGAGCAGGGAGTCGCGAATCAACCCCCCTACAAGGTAGAGTTTTCCTTCGTAGGGGCTACCTAGAGTCGCGGTACGCAGGAGGGCGAGCGTCTCTTGTAACTGTTGTTCGGAGTTGGAACTCATGCCTCACCCCGCTACCGTCAACCTCAACAACTCCTCCTCCGCCTCGTTCGTCCAGAACTTGCCATCCTTCATCTTCGCGAACACCGTCGGATATATCTTTTCCAACTCGGCAAGCGGGGTCAGCCCAAGCCCGTGAATGAGGGGGAAGATAAGAGTCTTACCGGGGAACCAGCCCTCCTTCACCGCCCTCAACCCAATCGCCGCCGCCTCCATGCCGCCAATCGCCGCAAGCGAAGCGTTTGTCGAGAGCTCCCGTCGCTCTACACGCGCAAGCGTCTCCCGCATATCCGAGAGCGATGAGCCGCTACTGCCCATAAAACGCGCCCGCTTATGAATCACCTGATTCACGTCCAGATTCGCCATCACGCCACGCGCCACCCCCGCAAAGATATTGAACCAGCCCCCTTGCGCCAAAAAGTCGGCGGCGTGTTCAATCAGAGCCGCAACCGGAACCATAGAGACGATATCATCAAAGCCCCGACCTTCGCCCAGCTGCTCCAGCTTCGCGTTGAACTCCTCAACAGACATCTCTTTCGGATTGATAGTCACCAGTTCAATTCCCCGCTCGGCGGCGATACCCCCGAAACGCTCCACCACGCTTGCAAGCCGCGCCGCGTCCACATCCGTCGCCACCAAACGTCGCGGCGGACTCCAGTGTTGCAGGGCGCGTTGAACGTGCATCTGCCCCATAGGTCCCCCCGCGCCAATAAACCACGCCAACCCGTTCGGAACCAAGTCCGCGCTACGCCCCTCGCGATACGAATCCGCGGGCGAGTTCGTCGCTGTGCCGAGGTAGTAGTGCCAGTTGTAGTGAATCCGCCCAATGTCGAGGCTCAACTTCCGCCCGAAGGTCTGTCCGCCCACAAAGTTCACGATACCATGATTCGCGAGAGCGGACGAAGCCCCCTCCACCGCCTCCGCCGACACATCGCCAAGAACGAGAATATCGTCGAAACGCACCTCCGCGTAGGGTTGAAGCGCCTGCCAGTCCGTCGCGTCCACCTGCGAAACCGAAACATCCAGCGCCTCCGCCCACGCGCTCAGTGTGTGGAAAGGTAGTCCTGTCACGTTCCAAAACACAATCTCTTTTGGAGAGCGCCCGATAGAGAGTAGGCTTTTCCAGTCGTAGTTCACATTGGCGGCGGAGGCATCGCCCATTACGAGCATACGCCCGTTCGCCAGAATCCCGTCCCGATGCGACTGCGCGTAGGCGGAGACAACGCACGCCCAAGGCTCTGTCAACGCAGACTCCACGTACCCCGTCGTCTTCTGAATCGGAAGCAGGTAACAGCCTTCGTCGCCGTCTATAACCTCTTTCGGAATAACGCTGTACTCGGAAAGCCCGCCCTTAAACACGTAGCCGTAAGCGAGGCTCTTACCCTTATAGAACACGTCCGCCTGTATCGTGAACCTGTCGCCTATCTGAAACTGCCCCACGCGGTTCTTGCCTATGCCTACCACCGTGCAAGAGACCTCATGCCCCAGCGTAACCGGGTCAACCGAGAGGTCGCGCCCTGTAAGGCGCGGGTGGTTCTCGCCAAGCCCGATGACCTTCGTATCCGAAAAGCAGAGTCCGCAAGCGTCTTGCCGCACCAAAATCTCGTCGTCGTTGTACGCGGGAACCTCGACAACCTCGGGCTGTCCGTCTCGTCCCATGTTCTCCAAACCCGCGCCGTAGAGATGCCAACGGGTCATTGTTGAAGGAATGGCGGTATGTCCCGCCCGATACTCCTCTAAACTACTCATCTCGTTATCCTTTCCAAAATCGCGAAATAGGTCTACTTTCGTCCTATCTGCTTCTGCCGATAGTGTTCGTCGGGGCGCGTATGAATACGGCTCACGTTTTCGGGAGTCATAAAGTTGGGTCCCCCCAGCGCGTAGGTTCCCAGAATGACCCGCGCCGTCTTCACATACATTTCGGTTATCGTTCTACAGTCCTTCGGCGTTTTCCCCACCGCTATCAGCCCATGGTTCTGCATTAAAATCACTTTCGGAAGCTCGTCATACTCCTCAATATACTCCTCTACGCGCTGTTTAATCGTGCGCGAGAGCGGCATACCGGGGTCGACATACTCCACAAAGCAGGGCGCAACGCCGCAACAGACCACCTCGTCCGGGAAGAGCCGCCCTGAAATCGCCTCCTTCGCATTTTGAGAGCAGAGGATGCTGTTTACGGCGATAGGGTGGGTGTGCGCGATAAAGCCAATGCCGGGAAGAGAGAGCAGGAACGCATGAAAAAAGGTCTCTACGGAGGGCATAACAGAGGAAGCGTCCTCGTCCTTGCTGTTCAAAAGCGCGTCCCTGACCTCAGAGTCGGTCAAATCCCCTCTGTCGAACAGAGGCAGTATCCTATCAAAGCGAACCTTGCAGAAGCCCTCCGCCGGGATAGTCTCCAGCGTCTGCCCGCTCGCCTTAATATAAAAGGTATCGTCGTCTACTCTCGCAGAGGTGTTTCCCTCTCCAAGAATGGCTAAATCACGGCGCGGGTCTCCCATAAAGTGAGACAGCGCAACTAACTCATCAAGAATTTCCGGCATTGGTCTTCTCTTTCTCCTCAACTGCTATAAAATACGACATTACTCTCTCAGTATATCTCATTTCAATACGAAATAAGCCAAAACGAAAGAAAAAGCAAGCAATGCGTTGTATCCGAAACCAAAAATTAGGGGCGGCTCCTAAAAGCCGCCCCTAACCTTTATAACAACGCTAACGAGAACCTATCTCAGAAGGCTCAATACCGAGTTTGGCGCGGAGTTGGCTTGCGCCAGAACCGACTGCGCCGCCTGCGCGATAATCTGGTTCTTGGTGTACGAAACGACCTCCGTAGCCACGTTCGTGTCCGCTATCTGGCTGTTCGATGCCGACAGGTTCTCCACGCCGTTGGCGAGAGCGCTTGCCGTCGCTTGAAGCGTGTTTTTCTGGAACGCGCCGATGTTCGCTCGAAGTTTCGAGACTTGGCTAATCGCCTCATCGGTTATCGTGAGCGCGTTCGCCGCCCCCGCCGCCGTCGTAACGTCGATACTAGCGAGGGACTGCCCTGAGATGCTGGTGTTGCCCAAGTTCGTAGTGCGGATGTTGCCAAGGCTTACCGAGACGCTCTGTCCCGCGTTTGCGCCTATCTGGAACTGAAGCGCCCCAGCATGAACATTCGCAACGGAGGCGTTGCTTACACCCGTATCGTTGCCCTGCTCCGTCAGAAGTAACGAGTTACCAGAAGCGTCGCTAACGCGAAGACCGCTGTCCGTAGTTGCGCGTCCGCCGCTAAATGTCGCCACAACCGAAGTCGCTACGCCGCCCACTAGCCCGGTAGCGGTAACGGTGACGGTTGCGTTCAGACCCGCAACATTCGTACCCGCCGTGCCGAAGACGAGAGAAGAACTCTCCTGTTCGTTTACGCTAGAGTTGCCGCCATACTTCTGCTGAGTAAGGACGATAACGCCAGAGCCGTTTGCAGAGCTAAAGTTCGCCGATACGCCCGTAGACCCAGAGGAGTTGTTGATTTTGTCAACGAGAGTCTGAACCGTGTCCGAGCCGGAAACCTGAATGGATTGACCGTTCAACACAATGGTTCCGCCCGCTCCCGTCGAGCCGCCTCCCGCTGTAGCGACGGTGGCGTTGGTGCTTGCGTAAGTCACCGTGCCAACCGCTTGAGCGCGGGTCGCCGCGTTGTTCACCGTAATCGCTACGGTTCCGTTCTGGATTGCAGTCCCGCCAAACGAACTGCCGAAAGTGATGCCGCCAAGGTTCGCCGTGTCGGTCACTTGCGCGGAGGTTCCAGACGTGCCATCCAGTAGTTTTTTGCTACCGAACTGAGTGTTCTCGGCGATACGCTGAATACTAGAGACCGCCG
>CAIJLM010000385.1 GCA_903821495.1 uncultured Chthonomonas sp.
CCGCACTCCTAACATCTGCATACTAGCGCGTTCACGGTCGTAGCGATACGCCACCCTATCCACCGTCGGTAGAAATAGGTCAGCGACTCTACCCGCCAGCGTCGTTTTGGGAATCATCGGCACGACTTTGCGTTTGTAGGGCGGGAGTTTCAGGTTCTGAGCTACCTCCTGAAAATAGCCCTCTATTAACGCGCCCGCTTCGCTCATCAGTTCGCCAATACGCCCCACGTTATTTTGAATGTCCCTCTGCACCTGTATATCTTCCGGTGTAGGGTCTATGGAAGTAATAGTAGCGACGGTATCCAGAAGACTCTTGGGATCGTTTTTCACCTTCTGGACGGCTTTTCGCATCCACTGCCGCTCGGAGTCCATCACAACGGTCACGGGAGAGTCTAGGAGCAACCAGTCCTCTACAAGTTTCTGTAGCGCTTCGCAGTCCCGAGTGGCGAAGGTATCCAGTTCGCCGTCTAATCTTCTCAACATCATCGCGTCTATCGCTATGCCCACCAGTCCGGCGATAAGCGTCTGCATCTGAATCTGATGACCGAACTGCAACCCTTGCCGAAACGCCTCTATCGCGTCGTGGTTCCTACCTTCCGCCAGAGCGATATATATCTCCTGTTGATGGAGTCGGGCGTAGTTGCGAAAGATGGCGAGTTCAGGGAAGCGTGTATTCTCATCTAACTCTTGAGGGCTGCGAGGAAGCGAAATGCGCTTATTTAGCCCGGCTAAGAAGAGGGTTTTCGCCTGTTGTATCTCAGGCATCTGAAGTAGGCGGCGAATATCGCTTAACTTTGGAGCGCTGTCGTTAAAGATACTCTGCGCCCCTTCGGGTCGCTTGATAAGCACACTCGCCATCACCCACTCTTCGTACCCATTTTTGCCCGAGGGCTTAGGGAAGAGGAAGGCGAACACGTCCTCTTGCGGGGGCTGTTGCGCGAAGAGGGGCGACCCCAGCCCCAACGTACACAATACAAGGATGAAAACTGTCCAATTTCTCATGGCGTTACCTCTTTCGCTTACGGCGGTAGATAACCTAAAGACGCTATCAACGTGCGAAATAGCCTATCGCATCACTCACAATCTACGCAATAGGAAACAGTTCACGTATCTCCTCAGCGGAGGGAACGCTTCCGTATTGGCAAATTTGAAACGCCTCCACATACTGAGCGCCCGCGTCGCCCTGTTTTTCCAGCGTCGCGCTCGTCCGTTCGCAACGTAGCTTCCCCCGTTTCTCAAGCCACTCCCCTACCATGCGCTTTCGTCCCGCCGCGTCGCTCTTAGGCGGAACTTTGTCGAGCGTTCCCGCATTGTAGGGAAGCCACTCGAATACCTGAGACACGTGGGCGCAGAGAGCCTCCGCCTTAACGTCCATCACGGAGTCTATAGGAACAACTACATCGGCGCGAAAAGCCGCCGTCTCGCTGAAATCGTCGTACCAGTAGGCGAACACGGGCATACGGTCGAGGTGGCGCGTATCAGGGCACATCGTCGGGACGGTCAGCATATACGTCGCGTCCAGAACCAACTGCGCGGTATAACGGTGGTCGCGGTGATAGTCTTGCGGGCGATTGAAGAGAACGAGGTCGGGACCCTTCCCCGCCTCACCAAAACTGCGAATACAGCGCACTACCGCCTCCGTCGTCGCCTTGTCTACATACACTTCGCCGTCATGCACTCCTAGCGTCTCATAACTCGCGCCGATAGTTCCCGCGCCCGCCCGCGCCTCATGCAGTCGCCGCTCCGCCAAAAAAGTGGGATGTTTGATATACTCTTGGTAGTAGTGCCCTTTGTCGCCGTTCGTCACAGAGACGAAATGCACTTCGTCGCCCCGTCTGCAAAGCAAGGCAGCGGTTCCGCCGACACTAAACTCGTTGTCGTCGGGGTGCGCCCCAATACACAAAATATGTCGTTTAGCCATGATAAAACTCCTTTCGAGCGGCGCAGTCGCGCCTACTCCGGTGACTGTCGCTCCGCTAGTATCGCCAACGAACGCAGTTCGCCAAACTCGTGGGCGCACTTAACCCACGTCGCGCCGCCGTCCTCGCTACGGTAGAGGTAGCCGTTCACGCTCCCCGCAAATATCAGGTCGGGGAGCGCGGGGTGCGTCGCGAACGCCCATATCGTGCTATTCGGGAGTTGGGAGAGCGTCGCCATCTTCCACGTCGCGCCGCCGTCCCGCGAAATCTGCACACTGCCTACTGTTCCCGGAGGCGCGTCTCCATTACCCAGAAAGAGTGTGCGAGGGTCGTCCGCTTTTTGTAGGAGGGCGCGGCAGTAGGCGTTGGGGAACTGGTCTCGCACGTTCTGCGGTTGCCAAGTTCGTCCCTCGTCTTTACTGATGTTGAGGTCGTTATTGGTGGTGGCGAGGAGGGTACGGGGACTGCCCGGCGCGATGGCGAAGTCGTGGATGTCCTGTGAACTCATTCCATCGCTAAGGCGTTCCCATGTTTCGCCGAGGTCGGGGCTACGCCACAGTCCGTCAATCTCCACCCCCGCCCAGATAACTTTCGCGTCGTTGGGGTCGCTCAGGAGTTTCGTAACGCGGTTGTAGACAATAGACGGACAGGTCTCGTTGAGGGGAATGGGCAGTTTTCCCCACGACTTACCGCTATCTGTAGAGCGGTAGATACCCGCAGGACAGACTCCCGCAAAAATAAGATTCGGGCTTTGCGGATGAACGAGCAGAGACCAGATAAGAACGCCATGCGGGAAGCCATCGGGAGAGGAGAAGGGGGTAGGTATCGATTGCCAACTACCGCTGTCTGAGGGCAGGAGGTAGAGACCGCAGTCGGTTCCTGCGTAGAGGGAGGCGGGGTTATGGGGGTGGCGAGTCAGGGCGCGAACCTGCGCCTCCATGAAAAGCCCCGCGCTTTTGCGTGAGAAAGTTTCGCCGCCGTCGGCGCTACGCCAAACGCTCTGCCCCGCCGTTCCCGCATAGACCACATAGTCTGACATGAGGTTGCCCCCCCTTTTTAAGTTGTCTGTTTTTTGCCAAACGCCTTTTGCAGTAGCACTAGCCCAATTATCAGCACAACGATGCCTACAATACTCAATAGAGTTCCCACCGCTTCATGGATGAACTCCATGCCCTTGCTACCCGCCAAAGACGACTCTGCGCCGACCAACAGTATCTTTCGTATGCTCGAAATTACGCCGACGACGACGAACTCCTGCATAATTATCTGTATATTGTGCGTCTGCAAGTAGGTAAGAATTGTTCGCAGTAGTTCCAATATAATAACGACAAAGAGGATGCTACTGAGTATCTCTAGGCTCGCGTGCAGGAAGGGGTCTACATCCGCCTGTTTCTCATGAACAATCGGTATAGCGGCAGGAGGCGTAGCCGCCTCTTTATGGCTCTCTACGGCGACCTCCGCCGTGCGCTCTTTGGGGACGACGTTGGGAATTTGCCGCGCAAATGTAACGCAGGTATGCACTAGCACCGCCGCCGCCATAAGCACGAATAGAACCCCCACCACAACGTGGAAGAAGTTGTCTATCTTCTCTAGGAGATGCACGATAGGAGGCATCGGCGCGTGCGCCGCTTCGTGCGGGGCGGTTGGTTCCGTAGTCATGGTCTCTCCTCTGTCTAGCCGCCTATCGCCGCTAGAATCTCGTCGGAAATATCGAAATTGCCATGCACCTTCTGAACGTCTTCGTCGTCCTCCAACTTATCCAGCAAGCGAATAAGGAGAGCTGCGTCTTTTTCGTCCAGCTGCACGGTATCCAACGGCTCCATTGTGTACTCCGCATTGAGTATCGTTATCTTGGCGGCTTCTATGGCGAGGCGCACAGGGCTAAAGTCTTCCGGTAGGCAGATGACTTCGTAGTTTTCAGGGTCGTCGGTTCGCACGTCTTCCGCGCCCGCCTCAATGACGACCTCGAAAAGCGCGTCCTCCTCCACAGCGCTTCGTGCGATGGTGATGCGCCCGATATTGCGGAAGCGATAGGCGACGGAGCCGGACTCCGCCAACCTTCCGCCGTGCTTGGTGAAGATACTGCGGATATTGGAGACGGTGCGGTTCTTGTTATCGGTGGCGACCTCCGCCAACACGGCGACTCCGCCAGGTCCGTACCCTTCGTAGATAATCTCTTCAAAGTTCGCCTCGCCCAGTTCGCCCGTTCCGCGCTGAATACTGCGCTGAATGTTGTCGTTGGGCATAGAGGCTTCCCGCGCCTTCTGTATCGCAAAGCGTAGGCGCAGGTTGTTATCAGGAACGCCGCCGCCCGCCTTCGCCGCCATAAGAATCTCTTTCGCCAACTTAGTGAAGAGAGAGCCGCGCCGAGCGTCTTGCGCCCCTTTGCGTAGCCGTATGTTGTGCCATTTTGAGTGTCCTGACATTGACCAAATCTCCCTGCCGCATAGAAAATGTCTTCTAAAAGCCCTCGCTCTTAGAACTGCCTAACATTATACACTATCCCGCTCTTTGCGCTCCTATTCATCATCGCTAGAGGCAAAATAATAGGGCGGTCTCCTTTTAAGGAGACCGCCCTAGAGAGACTGAATGCCTGTTTAAGACCTAGTTGCAGGCGGGGTGAGCGCCATCTTGGTCGGTTGTCCAGAGGCAGATGTCGCCAATAGCGCGGCTGTAAGGAACCGATTTAGCATGACCGTCCGCAAACTGAACGTTGATTTGTTGGGCGTGACGCTGTTTGCCAAGGTTGACAGCGTTCGCTTCGTTACCGACTTTCAAGGGGCCCGTTTCGCCGCCGGAGTAGCTCCAGTTGGAGTTACCGATGTTCTTCCAGTAGTATTTGTACTGACCGCCTTGAGCGTCGATGAACGCGCCTTCGTTCCCGCTCATCTTGCTCGCGTCCGTCATACCGCTCTGGTTGTAGACATCTGGTACAACGCCGTAGTAGGAAGCGTCCGTAATCATAATGGTGCTAGAGACGCGAGGCACGCCCGCGAGGGCTACGGCTTGGGGAGCGCCACCCGCGCCAGCGAACGCGCCAGCGGGACTCAGCCATGCGTCGTTGTGACCGTAGCTATTCTGTCCGCCGTAAGCGGTTCCTGTACAACCTTGCGCCGCGCAGACGGGAGCGCTTCCCGCAGTGGGGCTAAAAGCGTCTGGTTTGCTGGGGCAGACGAAAACGCCCCAGTTTTTGATGTAGGGTTGAAGCAGGAAGCACCAGTAGTAGCGTCCTTCGGAGCCGCCCGAAAACTTCGCCGCGTCAGGGTTGTTCACATACGCATCGCAAGTAATAAACGCGCCGGAGCCGTCCTTGCAGTTAAAGCGGTGGGGGTAGAACTTCTCGTCGTAGTCCTGAACATACATACCCGTAGCGGTTCCCAACTGCTTTTGGTTGGAGAGGCAGGAGGTCTGACGGGCTTTTTCGCGGGCTTGCGCGAATACGGGGAAGAGAATCGCCGCTAGTATCGCGATAATTGCGATAACAACGAGCAACTCTATGAGGGTAAAACCTTTTTTCAATTTGTGTCTCCTTGAGAGGTAAAGTAGTCGCTATGAGGCAAATTCCTCTCGCAACCACTTTGTGGTGTGATGGTTCTTTTAAGAATCGCGAGCAAACAAGGAAGAACCTGTTTACGTAAAGGAGAGTACCGCCCTAGTATTAAGAACTTATTAGCGAATGATTAACGTTCAGTGAAATTTTAGTTAATGGAGGGCGACGAGAGCCGTTGACACAAGTCAGAATACAGAGTGTTTTAGACCATTTTTTGGGGGGGCAGGTGTTGAAAACCCACGTCTCTAGCGTGTACAAGAGACCGAAGTTACTCTTTTACGAGAGCTAACTCTTCTTGGGCTTGCCCTTACGCTTTGGCGGCGCGGTAAACTCAGGAAGTTGTAGTAACTCCGGCGGCGGGGGCAGAGTAATGGGCGGCGGGCTTATCTGCTTGCGCTCTAGGTTGAGCGGAGGCGTAGGAAGCGCGTCGCGGGGGGGAAGGCTCTCTAAAAGGGGTTCCAGCTCGTCCAGTCAAGGGAACTTGCCGCCGCCTTGCTGAAAGTATTCGCGCACTCGCCGCTCAATCTCGGCGCTACGTAGCAGGAGGCTGTCGCGCTCCGCTTGCGTGTGGTCTAGCCTCTCCAGCAGGTTCAGAATTATCTCCACGCCTGCGAGGTTCACGCCCATATCTTGAGTGAGACGGCGAATCTGCTTTAAGCGCTCTACATCGTGTTCGGAGTAGAGACGTTTGTTGTTTCTACGCTGAGGCTTCACAAGACCAAGCCGCTCATAAAGCCGAATCGTCTGGGCGTGCATCTGCGTTAGCGTCACCACAACGCCAATCATATAGACGGGTTCATTTTTATCGTGCGTCGCCACTATATCACCTCAAGACTCTCTACTTCCGTATCGAATCGCTCCTAATTTGCGCGAGTTCTTCCAACAGGGCGCGTTCGCGGGGCGCGAGGTCGCGGGGAACCGTAATCAACACCTCAGCGAAGGCGTTTCCTATCGGTTTGTCGCGGAGGGCGGGCATCCCTTGTCCTGACAGGCGGAGCTTCTGCCCCGACTGAATCCCCGCAGGAACGACCAACTGTTTACGGATTCCGTCTATTGTTTCGACGGTTATCTCCCCCCCAAGCGCGGCGATAGTGTACGGAACGCGCACATCGAAAGAGAGGTCTTGCCCTTCGCGCTCATAGCGTTGATGAGGGAGAATGTGTATCACGATATAGAGGTCGCCGCGCCTGCCCCGAGCATCCGCCGCGCCCTCGCCCGATAGTTTGAGGCGTAGCCCCTCCCACGCTCCTGCGGGGATAGTCACCTGTCCGGAACGAGGAGAGCGTATGCGCCCAGTGGCGGAGCATTTGATACAGCCAGAGCCGGAGAGGTCGAAGCGCCCTCGGTTATCGCGCCTCTGCCCTGCGCCCTGACACTCCTGACAGACATCCTCCACCGTTACGTTGATTCGCTGACTTGAGCCGCGATACGCCTCTTCCAGCGAAACATTGACGGCGAACTCCACATCTTCGGCAGGGGCGGCGGAGCGAGCGTTCCTTGCATTGGGACGAGCGCCTCCCATCATATTTTTGATGAGGTCTTCCACATCGAAACCGGGAGACATCTCGTTATAGTAGGCGTTCTCGTTAAAATTCACAGGCTCGTAGGGGGGCGGGTTGCCGGGTCTGGCTCCCGCGCCATAGCCCGCTCCCGCCTGATTCCAAGCCTCGCCTAGCACATCGTACTTTTTGCGAGATTCGGGGTCGGAGACGACATCGTATGCCTCCTGCACCTCTTTGAATTTGGCTTCCGCCTGCTTGTCGCCGGGGTTGAAGTCGGGGTGATATTTACGCGCAAGCCCGCGATACGCCTTCTTGAGTTCGTCCGCAGAGGCGTTTTTATCCACGCCTAGTGTCTTATAGTAGTCTTTGCTCAACCCGTAACACCCCCTTGAGAGTTCTCCGCTTAATTGATGGTAAAGCCTCCGCGCTACATTACCTCGCTGGGAGGCGAGAGCGCGGAGGGCTAACCTGTGGTTGCAGAGAACGAGTTTTCTGCGTTATTCGGCGGTCACGAGCGCCTTTTTGGGCTTGATGGCTTCGGCTTTCGGCACAATGACCTCTAGCACGCCGTTTTTACTGGTCGCTTTCAAGCCGTCCGCGTTAATGGGAACGCCAAGCGTAAAGGAGCGCTGGAACTTGCCGTAGGCGCGTTCTACGCGAACATATCCGCTCTTCTTCTCTTCGTTCTCGAACTTGCGTTCGCCTTTGATGGTGAGCGTGTCGCCCTTGAGTTCCACGTCTATCTCTTCCGGCTTGAGACCGGGCAGTTCGACATGAAACTGTACGCTCTCCGCATCTTCGTACACGTCAATCGCGGGAACCCAACCCCGGTTCGCAACGCCCTCACGGGATGTAGCTCGGTCAGTTAGGCATCGGTTGGTAGCGAACAGTTGGTCGAACAGGTCTTTCGTCATGGTAACAGGAACCATTTTGTCGTTTCTCCTCTATGGGTAGATTTTGTCTCTCTCTTCTCAATGCAACCTTCTCGCCTCTTCGGGCG
>CAIJLM010000386.1 GCA_903821495.1 uncultured Chthonomonas sp.
CAAGCCCTGTCGGTTAGCGCCTAATCGAAAGTTGGTTCATGGATACCCTACGACGATTAGGTGTCTGGTTTCTAGCGTTACAGAGCGCAGGGGCGGCGCTTTGGTGGCTAGGGCTTTGCTTTGATCCCTCTATCCGCCCTCTCTACCTTCCGTTTGTCACCTCTTCGCCTGTTTTTATCGCGGTTGGCGTTCCCGACCTTACGCTCTATGTAGGGGCGGGGGCGCTATGCTCTTACGCCCTCGCAAAGCGCAAGCGCTGGGCTACGACGCTAGTCGCCCTGCACACGGGGGCGGTCTGCTACGCAGGGGCGTACTGTTGGGCGCTCTCACTTTCGAGCGGCGCGGGGTGGCGCGCTACTGCGCTAATGACCCCATCCCTCCTCTTTTCGCCCTACCTTCTCCTCCGCTTATATCACGAAGAGCATTCCGACAAATGAAGAGCAGAATCGCGAAAGAGGCGAGCGCCGCTTTCAATAGCGCTAAAACGCTGGCGTTCGCCGTTCCGTTTTGGGCGCTGTTGTTATTTCTCATCCCCGCTCTCATTTTCCAACTGGAAACTCGCTTAGGCATCCTCCATCCCGCCAACCCTACGTTAAAATATATCGGCGTAGGCGTGTTTTGTCTGTTCGGGACGCTGGGGGTTTCGAGCGGTTTAATGCTCGCCGTACATGGAGGGGGAACGCCGCTTCCCCTAGACTGTCCGCGCCGTATGGTGATAGGGGGGGCGTTCGCTTACGTGCGAAACCCGATGGCGGTAGCCGGAATTGTGCAGGGAGTCGCAGTAGGAATATATCTCGCTTCGCCATTGACGCTAATATACTCTCTTAGCGGCGCAGTTTTTTGGGAAATGGCGATGCGCCCGTGGGAAGAGCAAGATATGGAAGAGCGGTTTGGAGAGGAGTTTCGGCAGTATCGCAAAGCGGTGCGGCGCTGGATTCCGAATTTGCGGCGCTATAGTCCTGCGGACGGTTCTGAATAGCGAAACAGGGCGGGCTTGAATGGCATAGTATCAGCGAGGAGGCGAAAGTATTTGAAAAGCAGACCAGCCAACGAGGGAAGCGTAGCCTGCAATGTCGCCAAAACATTTGCGCTGGGCATTCCGTTTTGGAGCCTTATTCTGTTCTTCTGCCCTGCATTAATTTTTCAAGCGGAACTTCGTCTGGGCATTCAACATCCTGCGAACTACGGGCTGAAATTAGTCAGCGTAGTCGCATTTTGCCTGTCTGGGGCGCTTGGCATCTCTAGCGGCATCGCTCTCGCGGTATACGGCAAGGGAACTCCTCTCCCTTTAGACTGTACGCGCTGTATGGTAGTAGTCGGACCCTACGGCTATGTGCGAAACCCTATGGCGATAGGCATAATTATGCAGGGAGTTGCGGTTGGGGGCTATCTCGCGTCGCCCGTAACCGTCCTGTACTCCCTGTGCGGGGTAGCGCTTTGGAATCGCTTCGCCCGCCGATGGGAGGAGCGGGACTTGGAGGAGAGGTTCGGGGAGGAGTTTCGCCGCTACCGCAGTGCGGCGCGTTGCTGGATTCCTAACTTTAGGCGCTATAGACCTTGACAGGGGAGAGCGTAGAGGCTATACTTTGTTAAGGAGATTTATAAAGAGGCGAGTCTAGCATAGAATCGCCGCTTCATCTCTGCACATACCCACCGAGAGGAACCCGTGTTACCATGCAAAAAGCGAAGTTGACTCTGGACAAAGAGTTCACGATTTCGGAAGTAGACCCCCGACTCTTCGGAGGGTTTGCGGAGCATTTAGGTCGGCATATCTACACCGGCATTTACGAGCCTGAGCATCCTACGGCGGACGCGCAGGGCTTTCGACAAGACGTTATAGACCTCGTGAAAGACCTCCGTATGCCCGTTATGCGCTATCCCGGAGGCAACTTCGTCTCTGGCTACCGTTGGGAGGACGGCGTAGGCTCCAAAGACCAACGCCCCGTCCGCCTAGACCTCGCATGGGGCGCGAAAGAGCCGAACACCTTCGGAACCAACGAGTTCGCGGACTGGTGCAAGAAGGTGGACGCCGCGCCCATGCTCGCCGTGAACCTCGGCACACGGGGTCCCGAACAGGCGCAAGAACTCGTGGAGTACTGCAACCACCCCGGCGGAACCTACTGGAGCGATTGGCGCAAAAGCCACGGCTACGCAGACCCGCACAACGTCAAACTCTGGTGCTTGGGCAACGAGATGGACGGACCTTGGCAGATGGGTAGCAAGACCGCTTTTGAGTACGGGCGTATTGCGAACGAAGCGGGCAAACTTATGAAATGGACAGACCCTTCGATTGAGATGGTGCTGTGCGGCTCCTCCGGGCGCGGTATGCGAACCTTCGGCAAGTGGGAGTGGGAGTCCTTGCACGAGGCTTACGATGTTACCGACTACCTCTCCCTGCACACCTACTATGGCAATGCCGATGCGGACACCCCCGCCTTCCTCGCGCAACCCGACAATATGTCCGACTTTATTCTCGAATCGGTGGCTCTCAGCGACGCGGTAGGCGCATCCAAGAAGTCGAAAAAAAAGATAAACATGAGTTTCGACGAGTGGAACGTCTGGTATCAGACCCGCGACCAAGTAGACCAGGACGAGAAGTGGAGCGTTGGGCGACATCAATTAGAGCAGAAGTACACGATGGAGGACGCGCTTGTGGTGGGAGGTATGCTCATCACGCTTCTCAGCCACGCTGATAGGGTAAAAATCGGCTGTATCGCGCAGGTTGTCAACGTGATTGGTCCCATTATGACCGAACCGGGCGGCAAGGGGTGGAAGCAGACCATCTACCACCCCTTCGAGGCGGCATCGCTTTATGGACGCGGGACGGTTTTACGCTCCCTCGTCTCCGCGCCGACCTACGAGAGCAAAGCCCGCGACGGAGCTGCCATCGTGATGGTAGCCTCCGTTCTGGACGAAAACAGCCTGACGATTTTCGCGGTGAACCGAGACCCATCAGGGCAGGCAGTGGAACTTACGGGCGACCTGCGCGGTTTCGAGAGTCTCAAAGGAGTTCAGCACTCGGTTCTTATCAACGACGACCTAAAGGCGCTCAACACCGCCGCCGACCCTGACCGCGTATCGCCTCAACCCGCGGGAACAGCTCCCGCGCTAGACGGCGCGAACTTCACGGCGATACTACCGCCCTACTCATGGAACGTGATACGATTCGCCCTATAAGCGACAACCCAGTCGTCCTCCGCCCCTCTCGCCGCGAACTGCTTACGGTAGCGGGAACCCTTGTGGCAGGGGGGCTTGCTCGCGTCTTGCGAGGGCGGTAAAAAGACGACGGCGCGTTATTTCTACGATAGGGAGGATAGGGGAGTCCCGACGCCTCAAGTCCGCCCGCTGACTTGGGACAATGAGGGGTGGGTGATGGCGGGCGAGCCTTTGGAGTGAGGGCGAGCCTTTGGAGTGAGGGCGCGTTTTTGGAGTGAGGGCGCGTTCTTGTGCTAAAGAGAGGAAACGGGTGAGAAACCCTTCCCAATTTAACCACAGTAGCGCCTTCGAGAGCGGAATCTATCGTCGTCCGGCAAGATTTGGGGAGGGTAAGCACTATAGTCTCTCAAAACCAGAGTTTAGCGTCGCCTAATCGCAACGTAAAGCGAAGCCTAACATCGTGAAAAAAAGCACAAGATAGTGAAATTTCTCTTGACTTGCCCCCCCGCTATTGGCTATACTACTAATCAGCCGTGTGAAATAGAGTGAAACCTACACACATACGGACGTTGAGGGGTGAAACCCCCTCGCTCGAACCCATCATGGAGTTGCCTGCATGGCTCAAGTCTTTCATCCTAGGGCGAATGTCCTCGCAAAACTCAGTCTCATCCTTCTTGCGACGGGGCCCGTTCTTCTCCTTCTCATTGGCACAGGAGTCAGTCGCGCTTCCCACAATACCAAAGCGGGGATTGCCGCTGACCAGCCCGTTCCTTTTAGCCACGAACACCACGTTAGCGAGCTAGGGATAGACTGTAGGTACTGCCACTCGAACGTGGAGACATCCGCGCACGCTACTGTACCGCCCACCGAGACCTGTATGTCCTGCCACTCGCAAATCTGGACGAACAGCCCCCTCCTAGAACCCATACGCCAGAGCTACAAGACAAACACGCCCGTCACATGGGCGCAGGTGAATAAAGTCCCTGAATTTGTCTACTTCAACCACAGCATTCATATCAAGCGCGGACTCAACTGCAACATCTGTCACGGCTCCGTACAGCAGATGCAACTCGCCTATAAGGGTAAACCCTTCTTCATGGTCTGGTGTCTCAACTGCCACCGCAACCCCGAAAAGTACGTAGGCGACCCCGATAAGGTGTTTAGCATCTACGAAAAGGGGCAGAAGGGGCAAGACCGCGAGTACGCCAATATGCCCGCCGAAGAGCGCGATATACTCAACGTCGGAGAGCATACCCGTTCGCCAGAAGAGTTGGCGAAGGGCGAAGAGTGGGTCAAGAAGTTCAATATCAAAAAGAAGCAGTTGGCGGACTGTTGGATTTGTCACCGCTAAACGCAATTTTCGTTCGCACAACGTTCTACTAGCATAGGTGTCCACACATTATGGAGAATCCGCAGAAGACAAAACTCAATATCGACCAGATACGCGAACGTCTCGCCGAGAAAAAGGGGCAAGAGATGTGGCGCGGTCTGGGAGAACTCGCCGGAACCGATGAGTTCCAGCAGTTCCTCAACGACGAGTTCCCGCAAATCGCCCGTCCCCTAAACTTGAAGATGGACAGACGGCAGTTTATGACGCTATCGGGCGCTTCGCTTGCGCTCGCCGGGCTGTCTGGCTGTCGCTTCCTGCCGCAAGATCACATCGTTCCCTACGTCAAAGCCCCCGAAAACACCGTGCCGGGCAGACCGCTCTACTACGCCACCACCGCCCTTTTTCAAGGGTATGGGCGTGGAGTTGTAGTTGAGAGCCATGAGGGACGACCTACCAAAATTGAGGGCAACCCCGCGCACCCCGCCTCGCTCGGCTCCACCGATGTCTTCATGCAGGGCGAGATACTAAGCCTCTACGATGCAGACCGCTCCAAAGCCGTATTTGGCAAGGGGCAACCCAGCTCCTACGAGGCGTTCCTGGCGGCGACGAGAGCCAACCTCCTCAAGCAGAAGGATAAGCAGGGCGCGGGCGTTCGCATTCTCACCGAAACCGTCACCTCTCCTTCGCTCTACGCGCAGATACAAGCCTTTCTCGCGCTCTACCCGCAAGCGAAGTGGGCGCAGTTCGACCCCGTATCTCAAGATAACGTTCGCCAAGCCTCCCAACTCGCTTTTGGCAAGGTTGTTAATACCGTTTATCAGTTCGATAAGGCGGACAGAGTTCTCTCCATAGACAGCGATTTCTTCGCAAGCCATCCCGGAAGCGTCCGCTTCTCTCGCGATTTTAGCGACAAGCGCCGCGTTAGCGATGACAAGAAAGAGATGAACCGCCTCTACGCGGTAGAGTGTACTCCCAAACTCACGGGCGGTATGGCTGACCACCGATTCCCTGTGCGCGTAAGCGACATGGAGGCGATTGTCGCGGCGATAGCGGCGAAGGTCGGCGTAACGGGAATCACCGCTCCCGCCGTCCCCGCCAGCGCGACGTGGATTGACTCAGTGGTGGAAGACCTGAACGAAAACAAAGGGCGCTCTCTCGTTATCGCAGGCGAACACCTCAGCCCCGCGACGCAAGCCCTCGTCCACGCCATTAACGCTCAACTCGGCGCGGTTGGCGCGACAGTCATCTACACCAACCCCATTGAAGCGCAACCCGCCCAGCAGACCGAAGACATTCGCGCTCTCATCGCGGATATTCAAGGGCGAAAAGTAGATATGTTACTGGTGTTGGGCGCGAACCCCGCCTATCACGCTCCCGTTGACCTTCAGTTTGGCGAGAACCTCAAAACGGTTCCGTTCACGGCGCATCTGGGGCTACACCGCGACGAGACGGGCTTTATCTCAGAGTGGCACATTCCCGAAGCGCACTTCCTAGAGGCGTGGGGCGACGCTCGCGCATTCGATGGGACCACCTCCATTGTGCAACCGCTTATCAACCCTATCTACGAGGTCTCGAAATCTCCTCTGGAGGTGTTGGCTTCGCTACAAGGCAAGCCCGCCACCAGTGAAGAGGTTGTGCGCGGATACTGGAAAGCCAAGCTGAACCTGCCGAACTTTGACAAGGCGTGGCGCAAAATTCTGAACGACGGCATAATGCCCGGAACCGCCGAGCCTCCTATCTCCCTTGCGGTGAAGGCTGATTTCGCGACGGGCATCTCCCTGCAAGCGGCGACGCCCGGTAGCCCGCAGAATATCGAAGTCGTATTCGCGGCAGACCCCACTGTTTGGGATGGGCGGTACGCGAATAACGGCTGGCTTCAAGAGCTACCTAAGCCCATGACCAAACTGACATGGGATAACGCGGTTCTGATGAGCGTCGCCACCGCGAAAGCGCTCGGCGACCTCCACAACGAAGACATCGTAGAGGTGGAACTCGGCAATCGCCGCGTCAAGGGAGCCGTCTGGATGGCGTTCGGTCACGCGGACAACTCCGTCACTCTACATCTCGGCTACGGGCGCACGCTTGGCGGCGCTATCGCGGCGGGCGGCAAGGGCTTGATGCCCGTCAACGGTTGGGACGGCGCGGGCTTCGACGCGAACCAACTGCGCGCCTCCGACGCGCTCTGGTTCAAAACGGGTTGCTCTATTCGCAGGGCGGGCGGAACATGGCAGATAGCGACCACCGAAAACCACAACCTCATCGAAGACACCAACAAAAAGGATATTGACAGTCAGTTTAAGCGCGATATTATCCGCGTGACCTCCCTCGAAGAGTATAAAAAAGGCAAGGTTGGCGTACCTGAAGAGGTTGAGGCGGCGGAACGCGCAAGCGGAGAAGTCAAAGAGGGCGTAGCGAAAGAAGAGCCGTACAATATGTACCCCCCAGTAGTTGGAAAAGGCGAAGCGGGTAGTATCGGCGGCATGGACTACGACTACAATGAGAAGTCCGCTTTGGGTGGCAAAGAGTACAACGCTTGGGCGATGGCGATTGACCTGAACACCTGCACGGGCTGTAACGTCTGCACCATAGCGTGTCAGGCGGAGAATAATATCGCGGTTGTCGGCAAAGACCTCGTTATGCGCGGACGCGAAATGCACTGGATTCGCATGGATAGGTACTACAAGGGAAGCCTCGACAACCCGCAGACCTACTTCCAACCCGTCGGATGTCAGATGTGCGAACTCGCGCCCTGCGAACCCGTCTGCCCTGTAGCCGCAACGGTACACAGTCACGACGGTCTGAATCAGATGGTCTATAACCGCTGTATTGGAACGAAATACTGCTCGAACAACTGCCCTTACAAAGTTCGCCGTTTTAACTTCTTGAACTACACCGACCATACCGAAGAGCCTTACGCGGTAACGATGTTGGCGCGAAACCCCAACGTCACCATGCGTGCGAGAGGCGTTATGGAGAAGTGTTCCTACTGCGTGCAACGCATCAGCGCGGCGCGTATTGAGGCGAAAAAAGAGGGGCGACCCATCAAGGATGGCGAAGTGGTGAGCGCGTGTCAGCAGGCGTGTCCCACAAAGGCTATTACGTTTGGCGACATGAACGACCCTAAGAGCGAAATCGCCAAAGCCAAGAAACTTCCTCAAAACTATATTCTGCTGGAAGAGCTGAACACGAAGCCGCGCACAACCTACTTGAGCCGGTTACGGAACCCCAATACCAAACTTCCGAAGGAGTCCTGATAGATGTCGGCAAGAGAAAAACTCAACGACGACCTCATCTTAGGGAAGCATACCTACCGCTCCATTAACGATAAGGTGAATAATGTCGTTCTAAATCAGAACTCTCATACTATTCCCTGGGCGGTCTGCTTCATGGTTGGATTTATGTTACTCCAACTCATGGGGCTGGTGATACTCTGGCTTCTCTATCGAGGAATCGGTATCTGGGGAGTCAATAACCCCTCTATGTGGGGTTGGGACATTATCAACTTCGTCTGGTGGATTGGTATCGGGCACGCGGGAACTCTTATCTCCGCGATTCTCTTGCTCTTGAAACAGAGCTGGAGAAACTCGATTAACCGCTTCGCCGAAGCCATGACCCTGTTCGCTGTCGCTTGCGCGGGGCTTTTCCCGCTACTCCACACGGGGCGACCCTACATGGCGTACTGGATGTTCCCGTATCCGAACGTCCTCGCAATGACCCCGAACTTCCGAAGTCCGCTTCTCTGGGACGTGTTCGCAATCTCGACCTATGCGACGGTCTCGGCGGTATTCTGGTTCTTGGGGCTTATCCCAGATGTTGCAAGCCTTCGCGACAGAAGCAAGAATCCCATATTCCGAACCATATTCGGCGCATTGGCGATGGGATGGCGCGGCGCATCGAGTCACTGGCAACGCTACGAATCGGCGTACATCATGCTGGCTGGTCTTTCGACCCCGTTGGTTCTCTCGGTTCACAGTATCGTTAGTTTCGACTTCGCCGTTTCCAACCTTCCCGGTTGGCACGTGACCCTCTTCCCGCCCTACTTTGTAGCGGGAGCCGTCTACGCGGGGTTCGCGATGGTTCTCACCCTCGCCATTCCTGTTCGCGCATGGTACAACATGAAAGATTTCATCACCATGCGCCACATAGACTGGATGGCGAAGGTCATGTTGGCGACGGGGCTTATCGTCTTCTACGGCTACCTGTGCGAAGGCTTCTTCTCATGGTATAGCGGAAACGTTTTTGAGCGCGACATGATGCGCTTCCGTATGTTCGGACCCTATGGCTGGGCGTACTGGATGCTCATACTCTGTAATGGAGTCGTGCCGCAGTTCCTATGGTTCCCTAAAATTCGCACCAATCTGGTCGCTCTGTTTGTTATCTGCCAGTTCGTGAGTTTGGGTATGTGGCTAGAGCGCTTCGTTATCATCACTGTTAGCCTCACCCGCGACTTCCTTCCGTCCTCGTGGGGCTACTTTACCCCTACGATTTACGATATAGGGATGTTTGTGGGAACGGTCGGGCAGTTTACCTTCCTGATGTTCGGCTTCCTGCGAGTGCTACCAATGATAAACAACTTCGAGATGAAGGAACTCCTTTACCGCATGATAGGGCGCGGACATGGGCACGGACACGCCGCCCATGCTCCCGAACCTGCACTGGCGGGACACGCCGCTGGCGATGGGGAGGAACACTAAACAATGTCTCAACCTATCTACGCGCTTATAGCCGAGTTTGACGACCCGGACAACCTGCTTGAAGCCGCTATAAAGGTCTACGCGGAGGGCTATCGGAAAGTAGAGGCTTACTCTCCTTTCCCCGTTCACGGAGTGGCGGAAGCCCTCGGTAACGACTGTAGCAAAACGCGCTGGACGTGTTTCCTTGCAGGAGTGGCGGGCGGTTTGGGAGGGCTAGCGATTGAGGCGTACTGCGCCGCTATCGACTACCCTATGAACATCGGAGGTCGTCCGCTCATCAGCTGGCCCCAGATGATTCCGGTGGCGTATGAGTTGACCATTCTATGCGCCTCGTTTGGCGCGGCGTTAGGAATGCTCGGCTTCAACGGCTTACCGCGTCCGCACCACCCGATTTTTAACGCGAAGAACTTTGAACGCGCCTCGCAAGATAGATTCTTTATCGGCGTGGAAGCCACCGACCCGAAATTTGATATAGAGGCGACGGATGCGTTCTTGCGTTCGCTCGGAGCCGACGACGTTTCGGTTGTAGAGGAGTGAGGAGAAACCTGTTGAGAGCCGAACACAAAGTACAACAGAATACGCGCCCGCTTCGCGCCCTACTCCTGATGAGCGGCGCTACCCTGTCGCTCTTCGCTGTCACCGGATGCCATATTGATATGTGGCGACAGCCCAGAGTGCGCGGACAGCAGGAGAGCGAGTTCTTCGCCGACCACTCCGCGATGCGCCTCCCTGTGCATGGAACCATCGCGCAGGGGCAGGATAAGCAGAACGAGCCGCTAGAGACAGGCTTTGAGGACGCGCCCAATGGCAAAAAGCGGTATGTGAAGACGATACCCGCGCCCATCGTGGTCACGCCCGAATTTATTAAGCGAGGGCGGGAAAGATACAATATCTTCTGTACGCCCTGCCATGGGAAGCTAGGCGACGGCAAAGGCATGATAGCCCAACGCGGGTTTTCTCTGCGCCGTCCGCCCGGAAACTACCACTCAGACCGTCTACGCAAAATGCCGATTGGTCACTTCTACGATGTGATAACGAACGGTTACGGCGCGATGTACAGTTACGCCGCCCGTATTCAAGACCCCAAAGACCGCTGGGCTATCGTCGCCTACGTTCGCGTGCTTCAAAAGAGCCAGAACATGACGGCGAATGACGTGCCTGCGGAAGAGAAATCTAAGATGGAGACGGAAAGCGCAAAGCCCTCCGGCGAACCGAATACGACTGCGCCAACGGGGAGTGAGGGACACTAACAGTATGCAACTCTTCTTTCAAGTCTGGCTCTACGCATGGGTGACATGGATGACCCTCACGCTGGGTTGCGCCGGGTTGCTCTATCTGCACCACGCTGTACGCGGTAAGTGGAGCCTTGTCATACTCCGCACTCTGGAAGCGGGGACAAAACAACTTCCGCTCATGATGCTCTTGGGAATACCCGTTGTCGTCTCCGTTTGGATGGGCGAGGGTTCCGTCTACTCGTGGCTCAATACTTTGAAGACTCATCCGCAGGTCGTGGCGAAAGTCGCGTATCTAAACCCGATGGGCTTCACCGTTCGCTACTTTATCTATTTTGCGATATGGATATTCCTTGCGACGAGGTTGACGAAATCGGCGGCGCGGCAAGACAAGAGCTTCGATGTGCGCGAGCAGACTATGCGCCTTACTTTCGGCGCGTGGAGCATGGTTATCTTTATGCTCTCCATGACGCTGGCGTGGGTGGACTGGGTGATGTCGCTAGACCCGGTGTGGTCGTCAACGATGTTCCCTGCATGGTTTATGATGGGCGGTTGCCTTATGGCGCTGGCTCTCGCGGCGATAATCCTGACCTCGCGTATGAAATCCGAACCCTTCAAAACGGCGGCGAGCGGAGAAGTCCTCAAAGACATCGGCAATATGTTGCTCACTCTTACGATGGTGTGGGCGTACTTCTCGCTTTCGCAGTTCCTTATTATGTGGTCGGCGAACATACCCACCGAAGTGAAGTACTATCAGAGCCGCTTTGATATTCCTGCGCTCAACATTATGGGCGGCGTGCTTATTGCGTTCCAGTGGCTCGTACCGTTCCTTGCGCTTCTTGCGCCGAGAACGAAACGACAACCCGAACTCTTGCAGAAGGTCGCTATCCTCATTCTCATAATGCGGTTCGTGGATATGTTCTGGACGGTGGTTCCGTTCTTCATGGCGAAGGGCAAAGGCATAGATACAACGACGGTTCTCGTCAATGTCGCGGGTATGGCGGCGCTCGGCGTAGTGTGGCTCTGGTCTTTCTCTAGCGACCTACGCAATCACTCGCCGCTACCAAAGCACGATGCGCGTTTAGAGGAGGCTCTGAGCCATGTCCAGTCATAAAGCGGCTCCGGTTATTCCCGACCCTAAAGGGTACGAATCTGGCGACTTAGATTTAGCGCCAATCGTCAAATGGATGACGTTCCTTGAGGTTTTTGTCTTGGCTATGACCATTGTCACCATACCCATCTACCTCTTCTTTCTTCCCAAGACGACGGTGGGAGATGTGACGCGCTTTGCCGAGCATCCTATGCCGGAGGCTACTCCTAAGATACAGGCTCAACCCAAAATCGAAATGAAAGATTTTCGCATGGACGAGCAAGCCAAATCGGATGGGTACAGTTGGGTGGATAAGAGCAAGGGCGAAGCGCGTATTCCTGTCGATAAAGCGATGGAGATGGTGATTGAAAAGGGCGCTGACGGGGTAGTTATTGGAACTCCTCCCGCCGAGAAACCTGTGGAGACGACCCCTGTTCCCAAAGATGCGCCGGAGGTTGATAAGCCGACGGATATGGGCAAGAAGAGCGGGGAGTAGCCCTCGAATGAGAGGGCGGAAAGATTTAGAGAAAGTACGACCATGAGAAAAGTTTCAGCACGGAACCGTTGTGCGAAACTACTCGCCCTGTTTATAGTAGGGTTGGGCGTGTTCGCGCAACCTGCGATGGCGCAGACAGAGGTGAATCTCGCGCGAGATGTTAGCCTCGACCAAAAACTGGATGAACAGGTTCCGCTCAACCTTCCGTTCAAAGACGAGGCTGGTAAATCGGTACGGATAGGGGACTACTTGGGTAAGAAGCCCGTTCTCCTGATGATGCCGTTCTATCGTTGTAAAGGAAGTTGCGCTCTTGAACTTGAGGGGCTTCTTACAGGTTTGAATAAGGTGGACTATACAACGGGCAAAGAGTTCGATGTTGTGATAGTAAGTATTCACCCCAAAGAGACCCCCGAACTCGCCGCCGCCAAAAAGCGCGAGATGATGAAGTGGTACAAAAAGAGCGCGTCTGGAGCGTCTGGCTGGCATCTGCTTACGGGGAGTTGGGATTCTATAACGCGCCTCACACAGACGGTCGGCTTCAAGTTCGTCTATAACGAACAGAAAGACCAGATAGCGCACCCCGCAGGGCTGTTGGTTCTTACCCCGCAGGGCAAAGTCTCTCGCTACTTCTACGGCGTGATGTACAAGCCGCAAGACGTGCGCCTCGCGATTGTGGAGGCTAGCGAGAACAAAATCGGTTCCATCGTAGACAAGGTTATTCTGTACTGTTCGCCGTTCGATATGCACAAAGGCAAGTACACTCTGAGCTTTGTGCGCCTCCTACAGGTGGCAGGTTGCGGAACCGTGTTACTACTAGGTTTGATGATTACCATACTAGGTGTGCAGAATCGGCGTGTGCCGCTCTATAAGAAAGACCTCGAACGGTTGAAGAGCCAAACGCCGGAACAAGCGTAGTCGCAGGAGCGAATTCGTACATGGGACTAGATAAACTAATTGGCGCTGATAAAATTCCGTTCTTCCCCCCAGAGGCTTCGACCTTTGCACGGGAGGTGGACGTACTCTACCTTGTAACATGGGGTCTTACGATATTTTTCTTAGCCGTCGTCGTCATTATGTTGGCGGTGTTGGCGTACATCTATCGTAGAAACAGCAAGGCGGATCGTTCCCATCCCATCCATACCCATCACGGGTTGGAGTTGGCATGGTCTATCATTCCTATGATTTTGGGACTGATGATTTTTGTATGGGGCGCGAAACTCTACGCCGACGCCTATAAAGTGCCGGACAATGCGGAAGAGATTTTCGTAGTGGGCAAGCAGTGGATGTGGCACATTCAGCACACGAACGGTATTCGCGAGAATAACACGCTCACCGTGCCGACGGGGCGACCTTTCAAACTGACCTGTATCTCGCAGGATGTCATTCATAGCTTCTTCATTCCGGCTTTCCGTGTAAAGCGCGACGTTCTGCCCGGTCACTACACTTCGACATGGTTCGAGGCGACGCAACCCGGCGACTATCACCTATTCTGCGCGGAGTACTGCGGTACGGAACATTCGCGCATGACAGGAACGGTTCACGTGCTATCGCCCGACGATTATCAGCGGTGGCTTGACCTTAACGGAAGCCAAGAGAAGCTTGACCCTAAACCGCTACGTCCCAAGACGGTGGAGCAGGAGGGGCAGGAGATATTCGAGACGGTAGGGTGCGCCAACTGTCACACCTCCGACGACACGCCCCGCGCTCCTTCGCTCTACGCTCTCTTTGGCAAAAAGCGACAGATGCAGAATGGCGAGATTTTGACCGTAGACCGCGACTACTTGAGGTCTAACATTCTTACGCCGAACGACAAAATTACCGCTGGCTACGAAGCGACTATGCCCGTCTATCAAGGGAACTTGACAGAGGAGCAGGTTATCGCTCTCGTCGCCTACATCAAGTCGCTGGGTACATCGGCGGAGCCGAAACCCGCTGGCGGCGAAGTGAAGATACGAAACGGCAAGGTAGTGAAGCCAACCCAAGCCCCCAAACCGACAACCAGTGACACTCAGGGAGGCAAACTATGAGCGCAGTACACCCAGTAGAAGAGCATACCGGGAAAGAAGAGCCGAACTACCTAAACTGGAGTTACACGATTAAGAGTTGGCTCCTTACGGTAGACCACAAACGCATTGGAATGCTATACCTTGTGTCCATCACGATATTCTTTATCGTGGGCGGCATTGCGGCGGCGGCGATTCGAGCGGAGTTGATGACTCCCAAAGCCGACCTGTTCGCGCCGGACACCTACAACCGAATATTCTCGGCGCACGGTATCGTCATGATTTTCTTCTTCCTCATTCCGTCTATTCCCGCGACGTTGGGGAACTTCCTGATACCTTTGATGATTGGCGCGAAAGACCTCGCGTTTCCCCGCCTGAATCTGCTCAGTTGGTACGTCTAG
>CAIJLM010000387.1 GCA_903821495.1 uncultured Chthonomonas sp.
AGGAGAGGAGTCTTCGTGGTTTGAGATTAGAAGGTTGTGCGTGTTGTTCCAAGTTTGGGGCTTGGTGCATTTTTTTCGAGTGTTTCGCGTGTTTCGCGGTTTTTACTCTCATAACCCTGAACTCTTACCTCCGCTTTTCACGGTTCCATCTCAGTCCAATTTGAGGTATCATATTCCTCAACTATGACCAAACACACATCTGAAAACATTGACATCACCACCCTCTCCAACGGCGTTCGCGTCGTCTCCGAGACCGTCCCGCACGTTCAGTCCATCTCCTTGGGGCTATGGGTTGGCGCAGGTTCCCGCGATGAAGCCCCCGCCATTCGCGGCATCTCCCACTTTATCGAACATATGCTGTTCAAAGGCACGCAGAAGCGAAGCGCATGGGAGATAGCCGACTCGATTGAGGCGCGAGGCGGACACCTCAACGCCTTCACAGGCAAAGAGGCGACCTGCTACGAAACCCGCACGCTTGCAGACGACCTCGAACTCGCGGTAGACATCCTTACCGATATGTTCCGCAACTCGCTACACGACCCCGAAGAGATGGAGCGAGAGAAGCGCGTCGTTATCGAAGAGATTAAGATGTACGAGGACACCCCCGAAGAGCAGGTGCATGACCTGTATGAGCAGATACTCTGGAAGACCCACCCCCTCGGAAAGCCCATCATCGGGAGCGAGAAGACCGTCTCCTCCTTGACTCGCGATTCGATTGTAGAGTACATGGCGACCTTCTACACCCCCGAACGAATCGTCGTGTCGGCGGCGGGAAACCTCGACCACGACCAACTGGTAAAACTGGTAGAGAACGCGCTAGGCGATATGTCTGGCAAAGCCCCCAAACGCGCCCTGAAACCCGCGAAACCATCCGGTAAAAGCAAACGAGTCCCCAAGCGCGACACCGAGCAGGTACACTTCTGTATGGGAACCACCGCCTACAGCAAGTACCAAAAAGAGCGCTTCACCCTCTCTATCCTGAACAACGTTCTGGGCGGAAACATGAGTTCGCGCCTCTTTCAGGAGATACGCGAGAAGCGCGGACTGGCTTACTCCATAGGCTCCTACACGCGCACGTACCTAGATGCGGGACACTTCTGCGTCTATGGCGGCACAAGCCCGGAGACCTTCCAGCAGGTGCTAGATTTGACCCTCGCCGAGTTCGAGAACGTTCGCAAGAACGGATTGACTGAGGACGAACTTACCAAAGCGAAGACGCAAATCCGAGGGGCGCTTGTGCTTGGATTAGAGGGCATGAGTTCGCGCATGAACCGCTACGCCGACTCGCTACTCGCCTTTGACCGCGTGATACCCGTTTCCGAGGTTCTGGAGAGTTACAACGCGATAACCCACGCCAACATCGGGGAGGTGGCGAATAAGGTTCTCTCCACAGAGGCGCAGACGCTCACGGCTCTGGGACCCATATCTCGCGCCTGATAGGGAGCGAAAATGACATCCCCTCGCGTAGAAAACATCATAAGGGCGAAAGAGGACGAGATACGTCTACAGGAGTACGAGTCCGCTTATGTCTACGATACAGATGGGAACCTGCTGTTTGGCAAAGAGGGCGACAAAGCAGAGGTAAACTTCACTACGGAAGAGTTATCGCTCATGCGAGGGGCTATTGTAACGCACAATCACCCTTCTGGGTGGAACTACCCTAATAGCGATATACGTTCGTTTGGAAACTCATTCTCTCCAGAAGACATAAGGTTAGCCTCTTGCTATGACTTGGCTGAAATACGCGCCGTGACCCCCAAATTACGCTTCACTATGAAACCGTCCCAAGATGGGTGGAGCCAAATTTATTGGGAGGAAGTTCTGATTCCTCTGTTGAACGAGACCATAGCGACAGTTCACCACAACCTGTTTATGAATAGCGCCTCGGAGGAGGAAGCCACATATCGCTTTTGGCATGAAGTTTGGCGCAGAGTTGCGCGGAGGGCGGGATTAATTTATACGCGAGAGGAGAGCTAGATGGACAAAATACCCACTAAAATAGATGACTCTATATTCGAGATTCCTGTTTTTAGTCCTGTTTGTTTCTATTGTAGGCATTTGAAACTAGCCTTCGGAATACGGGAGTGCCTCGCTTTTCCTAACGGCATCCCCTTAGAGATTTGGAAAGGCGAGAACCCGCACACCGAACCCTATCCCGGCGATAATGGCATCCAGTTCGACAAGCGTCAACTACCCGTGAAGGCGAAAGCCTCCTAACGCCAAAACCGTCCAATGTCTACCCCGCCCACTCTCTACACGCTAGGACACTCGAACCACTCGCAAGAGCGGTTCCTAGAACTTTTGCAGTCTCAAGAAATAGAGGTCGTGGCGGACACCCGCTCACAGCCCTACTCGCGCTACGTACCCCACTTCAACCCGCGAGAGATGGAACCCGCCCTTACTGCACAGAAGATAGCCTACCGGTTTCTAGGACGAGAGTTAGGCGGAAGACCGGAAGAGGCGGCGCTCTACGACGAAGACGGGCGCGTTCGCTACGACAGAGTAGCCGAGTCTCCTCGATTTCACGAAGGGATACGCAAACTTGCCGAACTTTGCGAATCTCGTAGAGTAGTAATCCTATGTAGCGAAGAGCATCCCTCTCACTGCCACCGCCGACTACTCGTTGGGCGGGTTTTGGATAGCGCGGGATGGGAGATTCGCCATATTCGGGCGGATGGCTCCGTGCAAACAGAGAGCGAACTGCGCGACGCGGAAAACCCGACAGGTCAGCAGTCGCTATTTCAAGAGGAAGAGGTTCAACTTTGGAGGTCTACACAATCGGTTTTACCGAAAAATCCGCAGAAGAGTTTTTCGAGAGATTAAAATCGGCAGGGATACGCCGCCTGATAGATGTTCGGCTTCGCAACTCGTCCCAACTCGCCGGGTTCAGCAAGCGCGACGATTTGCGCTATTTCCTAAAAGCCCTCTGCGGAATAGAGTATGTGCATGAGCCTCTACTCGCCCCCACCCCCGAAATTCTGGACGCTTACAAAAAAAGCAAAGGAAGTTGGGAGGAGTACGAAACTCTCTTTCGGAAACTGATGGAGGAGCGGGAGATCGAGAAGCGACTCTCCCCCGACCTCTTCGCTGTTCCCGCCGTTCTGCTCTGTAGCGAAGCCACCGCCGAAAACTGCCACCGCCGCCTTGTTATGGAGTACCTGCAAGAGCGTTGGGGAGCCATAGACATACACCACCTTTGAGGAGAGAGCCGTCATGCCTATCATTGAAATCATCTGCCTAGCGAACTCGCGCAAACACTCAGGTCGATGCGTAGCGGGTGTGCGAACGGACGGCAAAGGCTGGATACGCCCCGTCTCCGTAGCGCCGGAAGGGGTTCTACATGAGCGCCACTACACTTTAGAAGACACCTCTGAAGCGCAGATTATGGATGTCATACGTATTCCGTTCGACAAGCCGCGCCCGCTACCCCATCACCCCGAAGACTGGCTTATTCGCCCCGAAACATGGGAACTCTCCACCCGCCACACTACAGAGGCGCACATCGCCCTGCTAAAGTCCTCGCTCACCTTGGGTCCCGCGCTTCTCGGCAATACGGAAGACCGCCTCGTCTACCCTTCCACAGTAGGAGGCGAAATATCCGCCGACTCTTTAGCGCTCGTTCAGCCCGAAAACCTGCACTTTGTCGTGAAAGCGCGTAAGACGGGCGAAAAGCAGGTGCGCGTTATGTTCGACCTCGCGGGAGCGCCCTATAACCTCGCTATCACCGATACGGAGTGGGAGCCGCGCCTAAAATCGCAGGAGATTGGAACCTACACCCTCGCCGATTTTGGCATACCGACCTCTGAGACCCCGCTTCTCACCATCAGCCTCTCCGAACCTCTACTCTCCGAAATCGCAGGAGAGAACCGCTGTTATAAACTGGTAGCGGCGCTCTTTCTTGCGCCCGCTGGCTGGAATCAGGAGGCGTATACCGAAGAGCCGAATCCCTCAGAAGCCCCCGCCCCGCCCCCCGCAAAACGCGCCACGAAACGTAAAGCCGAAGAGCCTATCCCTGAACCTGCCGAAACACCAGAGCCGCTCATCCGCGTAGCCGTCGCAGGGGCGGCGGGGCGCATGGGGCGCGAAGTCGTTCGGGCGGTCTTGGAGGCGGAGGGCATGACCCTTGCGCTCGCCGTTGACCATCAGAACGTAGGCGCAGATGCGGGAGAGTTAGCGGGTTACGGCAGAGCGAATGTCCCGATACTAGAAGATTTAGCCTCCGCCCTCAAAGTTATCGCAGTGGATGTACTTGTGGATTTCACCCTGCCAGACAGCGTTTTCGACAACCTCAAAGTCGCCATTGAGAATGGGGTCTCTCCCGTAGTCGGCACGACAGGGCTATCTCAAGAGCAGTTGGCGGAAATAGACAGCCTCGCGAAGGCGAAAGGGATTGGCGCGTTTATCGCTCCCAACTTCGCGATTGGCGCGGTGTTTTTGATGGAGTTCGCGGCGCAGGCGGCGAAGTATATGCCCGACGTGGAGATTATCGAACTGCACCACGAAAAGAAACTGGACTCGCCCTCTGGAACCGCTCTGCTCACCGCGCAGAAAATAGCCGAAGCGCGGGTCAACCCGCCTACCCCGCTTCCTGCCAACACCGTTGCGAAGATAGAGGGCGCGAGGGGCGCAAGTTTTAGCGATATTCCTATACATAGCGTGCGATTGCAGGGCTTTGTGGCGAGTCAGGAGGTCATCTTTGGCGGGTTGGGGCAGACCCTCACTCTCCGTCACGACTCGCTAGACAGACGCTCGTTTATGCCCGGAGTGGTGTTGAGCGTCCGCAAGGTTCGCACGCTTATAGGGCTTACTGTCGGGCTAGAGAAGTTGATGTTTTAAAGCGACGAGTAACTTCTCACGCTCTCTTTTTACTTAAAGCGGTCATTAGAATTTTCCTAAAAACAGCCATTTTCCCAAACGAGAAAATGGCATAAAACAGGAAAATATCTGTAGGGAAATGGGTCTCATAAAGGTAGGGTGAAGGCGGATATAGGACGGGGCGAGGAGATAGCATGGCAATCAATCGCATACAGATACTCGATGACAACACCGCGAACCGAATCGCGGCGGGAGAGGTCGTAGAGCGTCCCGCCTCCGCCGTCAAGGAGTTGGTGGAGAACGCAATAGACGCGAACGCCACGCAGATAACCGTCACGCTGGAGGAGGGCGGCAAGAAGCGCCTCTCGGTGATGGATAATGGGCACGGTATGAGCCGCGCTGATAGCGTTCTCTGCCTACAGCGCCACGCCACAAGTAAAATTAAGACGGCGGACGACCTTTTCGCGATTCGCACGCTCGGATTTCGAGGGGAGGCGCTACCCTCTATCGCCTCCGTCTCCAAGTTCACGCTCACATCGAAACCAAAAGACGAGGAGAGCGGAACCGAGATTGTCATACTGGGGGGCGATATTGAGAGCGTGTCGGAGGTAGCGGTGCGGGACGGCACGACGATGGAGATACGCGACCTCTTCTATAACACGCCCGCCCGCCTCAAGTTCCTGAAAAGCACGCCTAGCGAACTCTCACGCGCCGTCGAAGCGGTAGGGCATCTCGCAATCGCTAACCCCGCCATCGCGTTTCGAGTGCGGCACGGTAACGCCGAAACTTTCGCCACTCCAGGAACAGGCGACCATCTCGCCGCTATCTCCGCCGTATGGAGTCGGGACATCGCCCGCAAACTTATCCCCATCGAACACGAGTCGGGCGATTTGCGCGTTCAGGGCTTTATCGCCACCCCCGACTTAACCCGCCCCGGACGTTCGCACGAACTTTTCTACGTGAACGGCAGACCCATTAAGAGCCGCCTACTCGGACACGCGCTGGAAGAGGCGTTCCGTTCGCTTACGCCAGAGAGTCGCTACCCGATAGCCGTTATCTTCGTAGATATTCACCCCGATATGGTAGATGTGAACGTCCACCCCACCAAAACGGAGGTCAAATTTACACGAGACGGCGAGGTGCATCATGCGGTGAGTCAGGCGGTAAAATCGGCTCTTCTGGCGTATGGGATAGTGCCGTCCGTTCGCTCTACCATCCTACCGACCGCGCCTCTGGACACGACTTCGCTGGAGGAGCGCCCGCCGAGTCAGTTCCAACTTCCCATGCCCGTCGAGAGGGCCGCCGCCGCCCCCTCGTACCGAGAAGCCCCCTCTCCTCATAACCAGTCCCGCCACGCCTTTTCAGATATGGTGGACGCAGTGATAGAGGGGTTTTCGCCATCGGAGTCAGCCCCGCACCCCGCCCTGCAAGCGCAAGAAGAGAGCGCCCCGCCCTCAACGACGCGAGACCCCTTCGAGGAGGAAGCCCTAGAGGTTCGTCCGCGCCCTAAACCCTTCGCGGAACAACTGCGCGAGTTTCAGGTGCTGGGGCAGGCGCGAAACACCTACATTATCGCGCTCACCCCCACCGGTATCGCCGTGATAGACCAGCACGTCGCCCATGAGCGCGTCCTCTATGAACGGTTGACCGTGAAGCGATTGTCGAACGGCATCCCCATGCAACGCCTCGCCATCCCCGTCACCATCACGCTCGGCAAGCGGGAGGCGCTACTTCTTGCCGAACACCTTGAGAGTTTTTCCAAAAGCGGTTGGGAGATAGCCCCCTTTGGAGGAGAGAGTTTCGTGGTTCGCGCTATTCCCGCCGTTCTGGTCAACAAGTCCTACGAACTGATTTTACGGGATATGATAGACGAACTGGTGAACCAGAGCATTTCGCGCCGCCTCCTCGTTTTGCAAGACCACGTCACCATAACGAACGCCTGTAAAATGGCGGTCAAGGCGGGAGACCCGCTCGGTATGGAGGAGATGCGCGGACTGCTAGAACAGTTGGCGGAGACGGAGAACCCCTACCTCTGCCCGCATGGTCGCCCCATTGTCGTCACGATAGCGTTTAAAGACTTGGATAAGCAGTTCAAACGGGCTTAGAACGGAAGAGGCTATCTGCGCCCTCCGCCTCCGCTAAACGCCTCTCTTCCCCTCCCGCAAGAGCCTTGTTTGAGGTATACTGTAAACCGATACTAAACGCAATTGCACCGTGCGGAACACGCCTTGCCGCACAGGAAAGGAACCTCTAGCGATGCCCGCCGATAACCTTGAACAGATAGTCTCCCTCTGTAAACGCCGTGGTTTTATCTTTTTGGGAAGCGAAATCTACGGCGGTATGCAGGGTACTTATGACTATGGGCCCCTCGGCGTGGAGCTGAAAAACAACCTGAAACGCCTCTGGTGGCGGCACAACGTCTACGAGCGCGACGACATGGAGGGAATCGAAACCGCGATTCTCATGAATAAGAACGTCTGGAAGTATTCGGGACACGAAGAGACCTTCGTAGACCCCCTTGTGGACTGCAAAACCTGCAAAGGGCGCTTTCGGGAGGACAAACTAGCGGACGGTGTCTGCCCCAAATTCCCTAAGAAAATCCCCGGCGAATGCGGAGGCGAGCTGACGGAGCCACGCGCCTTTAACATGATGTTTAAGACGCAGATTGGACCCGTGCCAGACCCTGAGTCCTACTCCTACCTACGTCCCGAAACCGCGCAGGGTATGTTCGTGAACTTTAAGAACGTTCTCGACTCTACAAACCGCAAACTGCCCTTCGGCATCGCGCAGATTGGAAAGTCGTTCCGCAACGAAATCACCCCGCGTAACTTCCTCTTCCGAGTTCGCGAATTAGAGCAGATGGAGATGGAGTACTTCGTGAAGCCCGGCGATGACGAAGACACCCATGAGCAGTGGATTCAAGACCACCTCGACTGGTGGGTGAACGAAGTAGGGCTAGACCGCGAAAAGTTGGCGCTTCACGAACACCCGAAAGAGAAACTAAGCCACTACTCCAAGCGCACTGTAGACATTTTGTACAAGTTTCCCACGCTCGGCTTCGACGAACTGGAGGGCTTTGCGAACCGTACCGACTTCGACCTCGGCTCCCACAGCCGCGACCAAGAGAGGCTGGGCTTGACTGCGAAAGTGATGAAGAACGAACACTCCACTGAACGGCTAACCTACTTCGACCAGCCGAACAATAGGCATATCGTGCCGTTCGTCATTGAACCCGCCGCCGGAGTGGATAGAGGTTGCCTCGCTGTGTTGAGCGAGGCGTACACGGAAGAACTTTTGGAGAACGGCGAAACCCGCACGGTTCTCAAACTCAAGCCCGCGCTTGCGCCTATCAAAGTCGCCATTCTTCCGCTGAAGAAGAACGCCGATGAGATTGTGAACTGCGCGAAGGCTATCAAGAAGACGCTCCAAGCGAACGGACAGATGAGAGCCGTCTATGACGACACGGCGGGTATCGGGAAACTGTACCGCCGACAAGACGAGATTGGAACGCCCTTCTGCGTAACGGTAGACTTCGACACGCTTGGGCGCGAAGAGGACACGAGCAAAAAGAACACCGTCACCGTCCGAGACCGCGACACCATGCAACAGGTGCGTATCCCCATTGCGGAGCTACTGGGCTACGTCACCGAGCGTATTCAAGGCTAGAACCAGATGGCTTTTTCGTACAAAACCGCCGTACCCTGGGGACGTTCGTTTGACGAGTACCGGCGGATGTTTCGCCTTTCCGATGACGACATTAAACTGCGTATTCTGGGGTGCGCGGATGGTCCCGCGAGTTTCAACGCCACGCTCTCCCGCAATGGCGGAAGCGTAGTTTCTTGCGACCCGCTCTACGACTGCACTGCCGCGCAGATTGAAGAGCGTATCGCGGAGACCTACGAGACGGTTATCGGGCAGACACGGGCGAATCAAGACAAGTTTGTGTGGGAGACTATTAAGTCCGTAGAGGAGTTGGGCGAAACGCGCCTCGCCGCCATGCGCGACTTCCTGAAAGACTACGAGACGGGCAAATCCGAGGGACGCTATGTCACTGCGGAGGCGCCCGTTTTGCCGTTCAAGTCTCACTCGTTCGACCTCGCCCTCTGCTCGCACTTTCTCTTTCTCTACTCCGCCAACTTCTCGCTTGAGTTTCACCAACAGGCGATAGCGGAGTTGTTTCGGGTAGCGAAGGAGGTGCGTATCTTCCCCATTTTGGACTACAACGCGGAGGTAAGCCCGCATCTCGCGCCCATACTTACACAGTTGAAGCGGGCGGGGTGTGAGGCGACACTGGAGACTGTCCCTTACGAGTTTCAGCGCGGCGGGAATCAGATGTTACGGATACGAAGCAAGAGAGCGCAGAAATCACGGTATGTGAACTCTATCCTCGAACTCGCAGATTTGCACAAGATTTTGCAGGAAAAATTAACAAATTGCATCTGCGTAGCGTACATGATACTGCATGGAGGCTGTATCTGTTGCCATTTTGAGGATACCGAAAACGGAACGGTATTCGACATAACGTCATGGTATGCAGACTGGACGCTATATCAAAACGGTGGCATGATAACGAATAGTGAAGTTGGCGAGGCGGCTTGGCTAGAGATTCCTATGGGTAAGCGCGTGACGCGGTGGGAATGTCAGGGAGCCGCTGACCTCACGATTGAGTTTGAGGAGAAGTGGGAGTTGCAGATAACCCCTTGGAAGAGTAGCACGCCAGAGGAGCGAACCTCTGACGTGTGGACTATCTCTAACGCTGAGCCTCAATCTACCAATAGGTTTGTGAGTGTTTCGGCGGAGGGCGTTATCACCATGCAGAATTCTACTCGCATGGAGCGAACGGACTAACCACCCCCCTCACAATGGCTTCCGCGCTAAAGGATGGGTTAGAGGAGGGCGTTTAGTTTTTCAGCATCTTATCGAAAAAGGCGAACATCGCCTCCTCAGCGCGTTCCGCGTCCTTGCCGCCGAAGCCATGCCCTGCGCCCTCAAGCGTGACGAGTTCTACCAGCGCTGCGGAGGCTTTCATTCTATCGTAGAGCATGAGAGCCTGTTCGTAGTGTACATAGTTGTCTTTTGTGCCATGAACAATTAGGGTTGGCGTGGCGTTAGGGTTCACCCAGTAGAGCGGACTCGCGAGAATGTGTCTGCGAAACTCCTGCTTTGCGTCGCCGCCAAGCCAGAGGGGGAGAACGATGTGCGCGTCCACGCTCTTGCCGTAGGACTTCGTGAAGTCGTTCGCGCCGTAGAAGTTCACAACCGCCTGTACCCTGCTGGACACTTTAGGGTTGCCGCCGTCGCCCTCCAACTCTTTGACCCCCTCCGTCACGCCAAGCAACTGCACAAGAGTGCCTCCCGCCGAACCGCCTGTCACGCCGATTTTATCGGGGTTGACATGGTATTTCTTCGCGTTGGCGCGTAGCCACCGCACCGCCGCCTTCACGTCGTGTACCGCCGCCGGAAAGGGATACTTGGGCGCAAGCCTGTACTCTACCGTTATAGCGACGTAGCCCCGCTTCGCCAGACGCTGAACAAGGTCGTTATATCCGCTTCTATCTCCTGCGCGAAACCCTCCGCCATGAATACAGATAATGCCGGGGTAGGTTCCTTTGGCTTTAGGACGCGCCATGTTCACCTGTAGGTGCTGGTCGTCGGGGTTGGTATACTCGATATTGTTCTCAATGAGTATCTCCTCTGCGGCGCGAACGGGAGCCGCTGAGATGGCGAGAGCGAGGAGAGAAAGCCCTGTGAGGGCTAAAAGCGAGCGCATGGTAAAGATTCCTTTCAATATTCTTTGAGGAGGTAGAGTAACCCTACTCTTCGCAGTTACGTCTAATATCAAAACGCTAACGGGAGACTATCATCGTGCTACATCAACGCCAGTTTCGCCTTCTTCTTGGTTGTACGGCTACTGTACTAC
>CAIJLM010000388.1 GCA_903821495.1 uncultured Chthonomonas sp.
ATAGATGTCGCGCCGAACGGTCCCCGCATTCAACTGATAAGCTCGAAGGTCAGCATGGGCGATTTGAGCGGCTACGTTATTCCTTCTCACCTCCCGCCCGCGCAACCCGCGCCTCTTAATCAGTGGGTCTCCGCTATCAAGGATGGAACGCCCATGACCATCAACATCTTTGATGGCTGGAACCTTGTTCAACTGATGGAGGGGTGCTATATCGCAGGGCGCGAGGGGCGCGAGTATATCTTTTAGGTATTCGGGGCTTCCAAGAAAAGCCTCTGATAGTATTTTTGACGCGTTAAGCCCGAAGGGATGATTCGGGCTTAACGCGCTTTTGTCTGTGGAGAGGCGGAAGCGAAATAGGCGCGTCTACCGCCTATACTGCGAACGCGCTATCGAAAGAATACGCTCTCGCGCCATAGCGTCGTTTAGGTTCAAGAAGGAGGCGCTATGTTCGCGGAGTGTCTGCATCTCCTCGTCGTTCAGGATAAAGCCCTCTTCCGCAAGCGCGTTGCCCATACCCGCTAACAGGCGGTGACGGAAACTAGAATCTAGCCCCGCCTTCCAAAGAATTCGCCCGACTACGCTCTGTTTCAAGCCTCGCTCTCCTCCGAAAGCAGGGCATCGCCCGCCTTTTTCGCCTCGGCTATCAAGCGCCCTAGTCCGCCTTTCCCGAAGGGCGACTGCCATACAGGGTAGATGTTCTCACTGTATAGAGGGTCAGGCGGAAGATAGCCGAAATGCCCGTTCGTGACGTTCGTGACAACGACGGGGGTGGGCGCAAAGTGGGCGCGAAGTTCCGTTTGCAGGGCGTTGTACGCCTCGTTGGGATGTCCGACAAGTAGACTATCCCCCACGCGCCAGACCCACAGCGGCATATCCGTCGTCGCGCCTTCGCCAACCGCTCTGCGAATACGCCGCTTGCGAACCAGGCGCTCCGTAAGAAAACGGTCTGTAGACTCCGCAATTTGCGCGTCCAGTTCGCTCAAAGTAGGCATATTCTGGAGGTCAAATGTGACGGCAATCTGTTCGGCGGAGATATTTTCAGGGAAGTAAGTAGGCTCGCTCTGCCAGATAGGAAGCGGCGACCCCGACTCGACGATGCCGGTAAAGCGGAGTTGGGTGCGGAACGGCAACATCCCCTCAAGAGTTGAGAGAACCGCATAGCCCAACTCGCGCCCCTGCGAATCGGCGACATCGGGCGTGGTGAAGGTGTCTCGCGCCGACAGTTCGCCAGAAGCCCCTTGCAAGAAGAGACAGAGGGCGGAATCCGTGTTCGCTTCGACGAGTTCGCGCATAGCTCCCACAAAATCGGGAGAGATAAGGCGATTTTGGTACGCCAGCGTAACCGGGTGGCAGGCGTAGTTGATGATAGTGGCGATATGAGCGCTGTTCGCGTCGCTTACGCGCCCTATAAGGAGCGTGTCGTCGGCGGGGGTGTTTGGGTGGAAGCCTGACAAGTAGCGGTCGCTGTCAGGGTCGGGTAGGTCGCGCTCCACGGCGAGAGTACACTTGCCATAAGTCCATTCGATGACGGCGGAACGCGCCGACTGTAGGGCGTTCGATGTCGCTGTTTTGAGGGCGTTACGCACTTTTTCCATATAGGGCGCAATAAGATGACCGCCCGGTTTGTCTGCATCCTCTCGGCAGATGGAAGCGCCCGAATGGGTGTGCGTGAGGTTCACCATGACGTTGGCGGCGGGTATCCCCAACTCCTCTACAACGGCGCTACGCACATAGTATTCGTCATCGGGCGTGCGCCACCAACTCAAATCGGCGGAGACTAAAACGAGGGGCGGCTCCGCGTTATCTCTTTGAATGGTGAGCGCCGTCAGACTCAATGGCTTATGAATACCCTCCGCTACATCGTGCGTGGACGCGCCCCAGAGACGCGCATAGATGCCGATAGGCGGGGTGATTTCCTCACGGGCGACTCCGATAACGCCCTGAAAGCCGGAGTGCTTAAATGGTTGAAGTTTCTCGTGTGTCATGTCTACCAGTCTCCTACTGCGCCGTCTTGATAGGTCACCGCTTGCAAAACCTCCTGCTCAAAGGGGTGTTTCGCAACCTCCGCCTCGTTGATTTCGATGCCGATACCGGGACGATTGCCCGGACGCACAAGCCTACCCTTCTTCTCAATTTCGTAGCCTTCCGATACGATGTCGTTTCGCCAAGGCACGTCGCTATGCACCGATTCGCAGATGATGTAGGCGGGGGCGGAGAAGCCAAACTCTAATGAGGCGGCTGTACTGACGGGACCCTGCGGGTTGTGAGGCGCAAGCGCGACGCGATACGCCTCCGCCATTGCGGAGATACGCCGCATTTCCGTAAAGCCGCCGCAGTGCGTGATGTCGCATTGCAGGATAGAGCAGGCGCGTTTTTCGAGGTACTCCTTCACGGCGTGCTGCGTCACAAGGCGTTCGCCCGTAGCGATAGGGGTCACGACAGAGCGTTGTATCAGCGCCATATCGTCCACAACTTCGGGCCAGCACGGCTCCTCGAACCAGTAGAGACCATACGGTTCCAGCGCCTTAGCGAACATCAAACCCATGCGCGGGGAGGGGCGAGCGTGGCAGTCCACCATGATGTCAATATCGTCCCCGACGGCTTCGCGCATCGCGGCGACGCACTTCTCGGCATATTTTATGGGGCGTAACCCCTCAATCGGCATCGTCCACGGAACCGCCATAGATTTGAACGCGGTGAATCCGTCCTCCACCGCCTCCTGCGCTAACTCTCCGAAACGACTTGCGTCTGCGGGGTCGGTCTGGTAGAAGTCCTCCATACGTCCGCCCCCTAGATGGCAGTAGAGACGAATGTAGTCGCGAACGGGTCCTCCCCACAGACGGTGACACGGAACGCCATGCACTTTTCCGAGAATATCCCAGAGTGCGATGTCGATTCCGCTTATCGCTGTGCCGCGCACTACGCCTGTGCCGTGCCAAAAGTGCTGACGAAACATCTTTTGCCAAAGGTACTCAATGCGAGTCGGGTCTTCGCCAATGAGCAGGGATTCGAGGTCTTGCACCGCGCCTACCACGCTTCGGGTGTGCCATTCGAGCGTCGCTTCGCCCCAACCCCACAGCCCCGGTTGGTCGGTGACGACCTTCACGAATATCCAGTTTCGCATACGCGCATGGCAGACGTGCGTTTCGATTTTGGTAATTTTCACGGTTTAGCCTTTCTCTACGTCGAACTGTAGCCCGATGCTTTCGCGCCACATATCGAGCGTTCGCATATTGCCGAGCGTGTCGTCCCACGTCATGCAGGGCGCGGGGGCTTCGCGCTTGTCAATGTTCGCGAAGACGGTATCGGTCTCTATTCCGTAGAGGGGCGTTCCGCCCGTCACGACAATCTCTTGCGGGTCGCTACCGGACTTGCTCAGAATGATTTTGTTGTCGCCCTCGTTGGGGAACCAAGGGTTGGGTACGCGGATGCTCCCCGCCGAACCCCATACGCGCAGTTCGTTGTCCGTTCCCACCTGCGTCGCGCAGGCAAGATTCGCCACCGCGCCCGACGGGAATTTGAGGCTCGCCGTCGCCTGTTCATCAACCCGTGAGATGTCGCCGATATGCCCCGTTCCCTTCACCTCCGTAGGCTCTTCGCCCGCCACAAACCGCGCCATCGAAGCGGTGTAGCAACCCACATCCATAATGCCCCCGCCTGCTACATCGTTCCTCATGCGGATATTCCCGTACTGGCTTCCCATGTTGTAGCAGAAGTTGACCTGTATCAGCCGAACCTCCCCGATAGCGCCGTCGAGAATGAGTTCCTTGAGTTTCGCGGTCTGCGGGTGCGTGCGGTACATAAAGGCTTCCATAAAGAAGACGGGATACTCCCTCAGTTTCGCGAAGGTCGCCACCGCTTCCGCATGGTTCACCGTGAAAGGCTTTTCGCAGAGGATGTGCTTTCCCGCCGCCGCGCACTTTAGCGTCCATTCGGCGTGAAGGTTATTGGGGAGGGAGATGTGGATAACGTCCACGTCCGGGTCTGCAAGTAGCGCCTCGTAAGAGCCATACCTACGCGGCACGCCGAACTCGTCTCCGAATCGCTCCGCGTTCTCTTGCGTCCGACTGCCTACCGCCACGAGTTCGCCCGTTTTGGAGGCTTGTATCCCGCGTGCAAAGGTTCCGCCGAATTTTCCTGCGCCAAGTACGCCCCACCTGAGTTTCGCCATGCTGGTTCTCTTTCCTTGTTCCCTGTGAAGGGTGATATTTTGTTGG
>CAIJLM010000389.1 GCA_903821495.1 uncultured Chthonomonas sp.
AGATAGCCCATAGGCGCGAAACGCCTCCGCATCCCAAACACACGCCTCTTGATTCATTAGCCCCGTGCCGGAAGCCATTGAGACCGAAACCCGTATCGCATGAACTCCGAATAGCCGCCCGAAGAAGTACTCGCAGGGCGAGACCCATCTGTCTACAGCGCGGTAGGCTTCGGGTTGTGTTTCGCGTAGCCACACAAGTTTGGAGGGGTAGTACGAAGGGTGTATTCGACAGCCCGTCCGACGGTGTAGCGCCAACTCATCTAGTTCGAGGCGAAGGCGATTGGCTTGCGGAGCGGAGCGCGTGTCTCCCCACATATAGATAGGAGTAAGCGCGTTACCATATCTATCTATACCTACCATCGAGTGCCAGAAAGTGGAGATACCGACGGCGCGAATCGCATACCCCTTCCCCTCTATCTGACTAAGTAGGCTATCTATACAGGAGGAGGCGTGCTGAAGCATCTCTTCCGCAGGAATCTCCGCGCCGCCATCGGGCGTAGTGTTAAGCGCGTACTTTATCTGCGCTTCGTAGGGCTTCACAAGTTCGCCCTGCGTATCCCAAAGCAGGGCGCGAGTCGAAGAGGTTCCTATATCGAGGCTAAGGATAACATCGGGCATTACAGAGTGATCTCCACGCGCTTACGCGTCTTTTCCGAGACGACCTCAACGCCGTCTAAACGAACATGAAAGCCTGTCTCTTCGCCCCACATCACATCTATCCAGCGTCCGCGAATGTGCAGTCGCTCCACCCGAAACGACTGTATCGGAAACGCAAGCGGGTCTATGACGAGTCTCCCTTTTAAGCCGGGTTCAGGCTGTACGCCCGCTACCATCTGCAAGATAGCGTCCACTATCCACGAGTGTTGATAGTCGTCAATACCACGATAGAGCGAGGGAACGCCATTATAGGGATTGTAGTGTTCATAACTGTTGGGGCGTTTGGGGTCGCCATCCGTGAAGAGCATACGGATAGTGGTCATCAAAAAGGCGACGGCTTTCGGCTTGAGCCGCTCGTCTAAATGTCGCGCCGTCCGCGATAACGCCGCTAAAACGTGCGAGTTCGTCATGAGCCAGACGCGCCCATTCCACGGGCAACTATGCCGCTTCCCTTTCCACTCCGCCTCTGCATCAAAATAGGGGTCGTCCACGCTACAGGCAGGTACGGGAAAAGGGGTTCCGAAGGTGTGCGAGTCGTCTAAATGCCTCCACGCGCCCAAGTGTTCGGGGCGAGCGATGTCGTCTATGAAGGGATAGAAGCCCACCGCCGTCTTATATGGCGACTGTTCGCGGGTTTTGGGGTGTACGTCTTTGAAGAGTTGCGCCTCGTCGTCCCACATCTCGGCGCGTATCGCATCACGGGTCGCTACAGCCTTTTCGTCCCACCGCCGCGAGTCCTCTCTCTGCTTCAACCTATCCGCAATGTAGGCGAGGGCGCGTTGTAGGCGATAGAGGTAGACCGTCGCATCCACCCCTTTGACCTGTATCGAACCCCACTTGTCCGCATCAGGATTCGCAAAGAGATAGCGGCTCATATACTCCTGCCCTGTCTCCCCTTGGTCTAACACGTCGTATAAACCGGAGCCTTCTCTGTCGCGCACGCGGTCGAAGTACTCGGCATAGCGTGCAAGGTAGGGATAGACTTGCCGTATAAAATCGAGGTCGTCGGAAAGATAGTAAATCTGTAGTAACGCCCCGCCCCAGTCGGCGTGGTAGAATCCCCTATCCTCTCGCCACATATAGAGATGACCGGGCAGGAAACCGTCGTTGGGGTTTTCAGCGTCTAGCGTCTGGTTTGCGAGGAAGTTGAGAAGGCAACCTTTCGCAAGAGTCTGGTCGTGCATCCAAGCGGTTTCGCGTATGTGGCACTGCGCGGAGTAGGCGATATGAGAGCGAAAGCCGGCTATCCCCTCGAAGACGCAGGGATAGGGCAGATTACCCGCCTCTACATTCACAGTGTTGAGGCGCAAGCCGTACCAGCGATACCAGTAGTAGGTCTCTAAGTAGGTATCGCTACACTCAAAGGAGGGTACGGAGTCGAAGTACTCCTCCCAACTCTGCCTGCTCCATGCGATAGGGTCGTGTATCATGTTCTCGCGGAGTTGGTCGAGCGCCTGTTCCCGGTGCAGGGCGACGGAAGCGCCGAAAGTCACTACCTCAGAACCCTCAGCGGGAACCTCTACCGTATACTGCATAGCGAGATGCAGATGTCCCGCGATGTTCACGCCCTCATCCCACTGCATTTCGCCCGGCAGTACGCAACTAGCAAACTTTTCAGGGAAGAGGGAGGTCTGCCAGAGGGGAGAGAGGTCGGTGGCTTCTGCGAGATTGGCTGTCCACGAATCGGGAAGGCGACTCCCTCCTATCGCGGTATAGACGGCGTAAGGCTCCTGGGTGTTTATTGTCTTTTTGCGCTCTCCCCAACCGTACACCGCCGCGGGCGCGTCGCCAGAGGCTCCGTACATAACACGATGCGCGAAGGAGAAAGCGTCTAAATCCCGCTCTAGCGCGTCCGCGCTCACTCCCGCCTGTCCGGGTATCAACTCCTGCCTAGCCTGTAGACTCCACTGTAGCAGGTGAAGCACAAGGGGAGTTGTCCCCCTATTCCGCAGGGTGAGACGGCTAATAAACGTGTCGTTTGGCGTGACGACGCGCTCCTCCTGTATCTGTAGATAGGGAAGCCCCTCAATGGTGTAGATTTGCGTGAGTTTGTCGGGAGTCCAGCGGCGTAGAGCGCGGTGAAGGGTAAGAGGTCGCCCCTGCTCGTTCATCACAAGAACACAGAAGAGGCGTTCGAGGCGGATGTCGGCAAAGTAGGTTTCATCCCAGAAGCCGGGCGTGTCCACGCTCTTAGGGAAGGGGGGCGCGTACTGCGTCGCTCTCCCCCCGCCGAGAAACCACTTATCGTTCCGTTCGAGAATGCGAAATGGGTCTACACGCGAAGCCAAGCGGTCTACCTCCAAGTCGGCGGTACGTGAAACTCTGTATCGCCGTAGAGGGTTTGGATGAAGTTGATTTGCCCCGCGTGATATGCCATATTGCGTAGGGGCATAATAATAAGGTTCCTCCCTACGATTTGACCGCGGGGGTGCTGATAGACACGCTCCAAACTCTCTTCGGGCATGGCGCGTATCGCATTGGCAAGAAGGTTTGCGCTCTCCACAAGTTGGTTTTGCGCGTCCTCTGCGCTCTCAAAGGCGTAGTCGTGCAGGCTACTCGCCAACACCTCCTCGCCGCTTATGAGTTTCGCCATAAAGCGATTGACTCCCACACACTCACCCGCCTGTTGCGTGGCGGAGCGGGTTGTTGTTTCAGGAAGCCAGTCGCGCTTATCCTCCTGCGTGGTTTGCAGGAAGTGCGCCAGTGATACGGCGACGCGGACGGTCTGTTCCGCCACGTACTCTTGAATTGTCATTTTGGTTTCTCCTTTTAACCTCACCCAACCTCTC
>CAIJLM010000390.1 GCA_903821495.1 uncultured Chthonomonas sp.
CCTGTGCGAGTGGCTTCAAGCGAGGGGGCTTGTTACACTCCTTTTCGCGCTTTTTCGCGTTTTTCGCGGACTCATCCCAAAATGGAATCCCGTTCTCAACCGAAATGAAACACACCCAAAAGATTTAACGAAGAGTTAAGCGCACCTTAATACAGGCTTAACACATCCGCCCTATAATACTAATCGTGCGCTCACTCTCCGAGCGAACAAATCACCCTTTTCTCGCCTGAGAGCGTCGTTTGGATGATACGACGCTCACCGGATGCTTATTTTACAAGCGTCCGGTTTTTTTTGCCTGTTTTCAGGCGATAACGCCTAAAGTCTCGCCGCGCTCTTATTTTTACCTCTTCTCCCGATGTACGCGAATATAGTGGTCTGGCATATAGATAGGCAGTTGCGTCCCTTTGAAGGTTTTCTGAGGCGGCATATGGCATTTTACGCACCCGCTTTTGGCATTGACAGGGCACGTTTTCACGGTTGGGCGGGCAACCGCGGGTTTGGCGGAAGTCGAGTGGCACTGAATACAGAGCGCCTCGTATTTTTTCGTGTCCCTACTCACCTCCTCATGCGGATTATGACAGGTGATACAGGTCAACTTTCCGGCGGACTGCTTGAAGCACTGGCTCATCGCGAGTCCGTAGGGCTGAAAGCGTCCCGTCGAATCTCTGGGCATATTCATCTCTGTCACCAGTTTTTCCGTCATGTGGCACTGTCCGCACATCTCGTTTATACGCTCTCCCGTCGCCTGTTTCAGAGGTTCGATATGCAGGTCTCCCCCGTTGCCTGTGCGTATCGCGTTGATGTGGGCGCTACCCGCCCCATGACACGACTCGCACCCTACGCCCATAAACTTCTGTTCAGGGACAATGCTGTCTTCGGTCACGGCTACCGCGTGGCAGAGAACGCACCTACGCGGGAAATCGCCCTCATTCATACGCCCCATCCTTTTGTCTTTCATACTCTCCTGACCGGGCGTAATATGCCATTTGCGAATACTCGGAAAGTAGCTCTTCCGCATCTCCGCCAAGCGCGTAGGGCTTTCGACGGAGGCGAAGGTTATCCCGGTTGCGCCAGAGCCGAATGCCAACTGTATCGGGTAGACTCCCTGCTCAGGATGTCCCTGTATGGCAAGCCCCATCACATCTCCCTGTGTTTGAATGGCGTACTCCATGCCGGGAATAGCCCCCTCCGGCGGAGCCATCTTCCCCAGGCTCTTTCGGCTCATAGAGTGAAGCGTGTTAGCGTGTCCGCTCGCCGCATGGGTCTTGGTTTCGTTAGGGTGGCACTCCGTACACGCCGCGCTTCCGACATACTCATTGCGGATGGGCAGAGCGGCGAAGGCGCTAGACTGCGGAGCGGGGTTGGAAATATCGGCTTTGGGAGGCGGCGGGGAGGTGCAACCCGCCACAACGAGTAGTGTGGTGAGGAGGGCTAAAAAACCGACGAGAAAAGGTAGTTTGATGCGACGATGCATAGCGGAAAATTTCATGAGCGCTCTCTTTGCGCCTATTCGATACAGGCGGCGGCAGATAGTTTAGCGTTCAAACAGTTTACTGAGAAACGGGGCGCGAGTCAACTCTTGAAGTAAGAGTTCAAGGTTTTGGGAGTAGAAACCGCGAAACACGCGAAAAGCGCCGCTCATTCTTTGGGCGAGATAGGGAGAAGACTCCTTTGAGGCGAGGAAAACGACCCTAGGGCGAATTTCTCCTTGACAAAAGACGCTCTGAATAATATAATGTGAGTCCGATGCGGGAGTAGCTCAATGGCAGAGCGCCAGCTTCCCAAGCTGGATGTTGCGAGTTCGAGCCTCGTCTCCCGCTTGTTTGATAAGGAGCCGTACCCAAGTGGCTAAGGGAGCGGTCTGCAAAACCGCGATCCACCAGTTCGATTCTGGTCGGCTCCTCTCCTTCTCTCTAATCCAAGCCTTCCGCCAACTCCTCATAAGAGACCCGCGCCGTGCCTACCTTGCCTACCACAATTCCCGCCGCTCTATTCGCTAGTCTCGCCGAAGCCTCCATCTCCGCCCCCGCGCCTAATGCCAAAGCCAGCGTACTCACCACCGTGTCTCCCGCGCCCGTCACATCGTAGACGTTACGCGCAACGGTGGGGATATGAACGCTCTCGCGCCCCTGCTGAAAGAGGCTCATACCTTGCGCCCCTCGCGTCACGAGCAGGGCGGTATCGGGCAGGGTTTCGGCGAGGAGTAGAACGGCGGCGTAGAGGTCGGCATCGTTATGAATCTCGCGCCCGACGGCTACCTCTAGTTCGTGTAGGTTCGGCGTAATGAGAGTCGCGCCACGATACTTCGCATACTCCGCCCCTTTCGGGTCTACAATCACGGGCTTTCCCGCTCGCCTCGCCCTCTGGATAACCGCTTCAGCGAAACCGCTCGCTATCACTCCCTTGTTGTAGTCGGAAACGACGCAAGCCCCCGCGTTAGGAAGCGTCTTATCCACCCACGCAAGCAGACTCTCCGCGAGTTCGGAGGGCATAGGAGAGCGTATCTCGCTATCCACACGCGCCATCTGCTGACTGTGGGCGATAATGCGAGTCTTGGTGGTGGTGGGACGTAGCGGGTCGATAGTGAGACCTGCGCCGCATACTCCACACTCTTCAAGAACGCGGCGGAGTTGTTGGGCGGAGTTATCGTCGCCGACCAGCCCCCCCAGATAGGCTCTCCCTCCCAAACTGACTACGTTCGTGGCGACGTTGCCTGCGCCGCCGGGCGCGTAGCTCCTACGCTTCGCCTCCACGATGGGAACGGGGGCTTCCGGTGAGATACGGCGAACCTCGCCCCAGATAAACTCATCTAGCATGATGTCGCCGACAACCAATACAGAGGTTTGCGCTAGTCTCAACAGTAGGTTTTTATTGGTCATGTCTTCTCAGTCAATCCAGAGTATCCGTATTGGAGGCGGAGCGGAGTAGCTGTTCCGGCTCTTCGTTCACGCTGTGCGCGGGGCGCAAAAGGTGTTCGGGTAGAGCGTGAGGATAGCCGGCGCGTAGTAGGTTCGCTTGCGGCTCAATGGTAGCGATGGCATGGCGGATATTGGAGATTAAGCCGATACCGCGCACGTTCTCAAGGCGGTGAAGCAGGGGCAGGGCGCGAGAGTCCCCAATGTCCGAAAGCGCGTTCGTCAGAGCGACGGCGCTATCGCGCCAACCTAGCGGCTGATACGTCACGCAAGACTCCAACGCCTCCATCATTGCGGGCACGGCGGTTCTATCGTGCATGATTCCTAACACCTGCGCGGCTTCAAGAACCTGCTCTCTGTCGTCGCTGTAGAGTTGCGGGCGTAGCCGGCGGGCTGTTTCGGACTCTTGCCGTTTGGCGTGGCGGAGGGCGCGTCTCTCCCTCCATATTCCAAGCGAATTGGGGGCGGGCAGGGACTTCTGTTCTTGCAGGCGTTGGCGTTGGCGGTCTGTGAGCGGCTCGCCTGCAAGGTAGGAGGCGACCATGCCACACGCCAGCGATATGAGACCCATAGATAGGAATAGGAGCCCGAGCCACTTCATAAGCGATTACCTCAGCGTCGGAAGGTGTAGTCTCTATTTTCGACGCGCTTCGCGTAGTTCCTGTTCACTCTCCTACGCGCCACAACACTTTTTATATTTTTTGCCGCTTCCGCAGGGGCAGGGGTCGTTGCGCCCCGCTTTGCCCTCGGCGACGAAGGGTAGACGTATCTCTTCTGGCGGCGCATCGTCCGCGCTGAGTTCTACGTTTTCTGGTGGCGAAGCGGACAGACTGAGTTCGGGCGAAGGGGCGACAGGTATGTCGAAGAAGCCCTGCACCTCCGCTAATGAGAGAAGCGTATCGTCCACGCGCCCCTCTTGGAACGCCTCTGCAATGAGAGAATACGCCGCGCTCTCGCCTATATCCATGAGCGCAGTTATCAGGTAGACGGATACTTCGGGATGCTCCTCATTGGCGAGCGCGTCGGTTAGTAGCCCAACGCACCGGTCTTGAAGGTGAGGGTAGGTCTCCGTCATAAGTTTGAGGCTTTCGGCGATACCAGCGCGAATGTTGGGGTCGCTCTCCCTACTCCTCAGATGTGCGTTCAGCATGGGCAGAATGGGTTCGCCCATACTCGCGAAAACGTAGCCTGTCTCCTCAGCCAAAGCCTCATCGTCCGAATGGAAAAGCGGCAATAGCCTCTCGGCTTCGTTATCCGCCGCCTCTCCCATCAGCGCCAGCGTGCAGAGGGCGTGTAGAGGCACATTCAGGCGCGGCTCTACCGCGAAGGGGTCTTTATCGGGCGGGAATGTGTCGAAGTCTATATAGCTATACCACTTCCCATCGGTGACTATCCCGATGAGCGTCTCTACCTCCTGCGCCTTGTCTCCTGCACTGAGTTTTTCCGCGATACTTTCGTATATCAGTGGAAATTCGCCATCGCCTAGCGTGGTCAGGCGGGTGTACGGCTCCGGCAGGTTGTGTTCTGGGAGGTTGGGAGCGCGTTTCACGGGCGGCTTGGGTTTCGCGGGCGTGCGTTTTTGTTGCGGTTTTGGCATTGTGAATACTGCTTTCTCTGTTTTTGATGAAGACGGTATGCTTTAGTCTCTGGTAACTGTATGTAGACAAAATATGAGGAATGATATCTTCAAGGAGCGCCTGATGTCCTCTCTAGTCTACCGCATAACGCC
>CAIJLM010000391.1 GCA_903821495.1 uncultured Chthonomonas sp.
GCCTTCCAACGCCTCCCACACTTTCGAGGGCGACATCGGCAGTTCGTGCAGGCGAACCCCTACCGCGTCGTAGATAGCGTTCGCGATAGCGGCGGTGGGCGGCACGATGGGAACCTCTCCCACCCCGCGCACTCCGTAAGGATGCGTCGGCTGAGGAACCTCCACGATAATCGTCTCAATCGGCGGAACGTCCAGCGCGGTGGGCATACGGTAGTCCAGCAGGGTCGCGTTCTTCAGTTTGCAGTTCGCGTCGTAGAAGTAGCCCTCGTTCAGCGCCCAGCCGATGCCCTGCGCCACGCCCCCCTGCATCTGCCCCTCCACATACGAAGGGTGTATCGCTGTGCCAGCGTCCTGAACAGCGGTATAGCGCACAATGTCCACCTTGCCCGTCTCCGTATCCACCTCCACGTCCACGATATGCGTCGCGAAAGCCCCGCTCGTGTTATTGCCCTTCGCGGTGATGGAGGCGTTGATATGCACCCCATGCTCCTCGAACAGTTTCGCGAGTTGGATGATGGTTGCGCTATGCCCGTTTGAGGAGTAGCAGGAGCCGTCTATCGTTATCGCGTCGGCGGGAACCTCCCATATCTCGGCGAGTTTTTCGACGATTTCGCCCTGCATCTTCTTCGCGAGTTTGTAGACCGCGTAGCCCGTCCCGAACGTCGTGCGGCTACCACCCGTCACGTCGTTATAGTCAACGGTGTCGGTGTCTACAACCGACGGGTGAACCTGCGCGTACTCCACGCCGAACGCCTCCGCGAACATCATGGCGATAGAGGCGCGAGAGCCGCCAATATCCGTGGAGCCTTCCAGTAGCGAGACCGTGCCGTCCGGGTTGAGCCTCCCGATAGCCGACGAAACGCCGTCCCAGTTGCCCCAGTAGCCGCTCGCGACTCCGCGTCCGCGCTTTTTGCCGTCCGCGCCTTCTCTTTCGAGGGGCGTATTCCAGTGCGCGGAAGCCTGCGCCGCCTGAACGCACTCCAAAGCGCCGATGCGGGTGAAAGGAGGCGCGAAGGCTCTCCAATCGCCCTCGACTGCGCTGTTCAGTTCGCGAATCGCGAGGGAATCCATGCCCAGTTTCTCCGCGATTTCGTCCAGAACCGTCTCGCAAGCGAACGCCGCGATAGGCGCTCCCGGCGCGCGGTACGCGGTAGAACTCGGCTTATTTACGACGACATCGAAGCCGTCTATTTTGACGTTGGTCAGTTTGTACGGCGCGAAGAGGCACAACATTCCCGCCCCGATAAACGAGTCGGGATACGCGCCCGCTTCGTAGGCGAGGTAGCCCTGCGCCGCCGTGATTTTGCCGTTCGCGTCCGCGCCCATCTTCACCTTGATATACGCGCCGGGCGTGGGACCCGTCGCCATAAGGACTTCCGTTCTGTCCATCACCATGCGGACGGGGCGTTGCGCCTTGTGCGAAAGCATCGCCGCGACGGGTTCGAGGTAGACCGGAATCTTTCCGCCGAAGCCCCCGCCAATCTCGGTGGGGACAACCTTCACCTGCGAAATCGGATGCTTGAGGATAGCCGCGACCTGCTGACGCACTGCGAACGAGCCTTGCGTGGAACACCAGACCGTTATCTGTCCGTCGCTTCGCCACTCCGCAGTGCAGGCGTGCGGCTCGATATAGCCCTGATGCACAGTCTGGAACGTGAACTCATGCTCCACGACGACCTTAGCTGCCGCGAACCCCTTCTCAACGTCGCCCTCCTCCGCCACCAAGTGCGCCGCGATATTCGAGGCGGACTCCGACTTCACGCCACCCGAATCGGTGCGGAGGTCGTCTAGCAGGATGGGCGCGTTCGCCTCCATCGCTTTGCGAACATCAATGACGGGGGGCAGAACCTCGTACTCCACCGTTATCAGTTTCAGGGCTTCGCTGGCGATATGCGGGCTGGTCGCAACGAGAGCGGCGACGGCGTGACCTTCGTAGAGGGCTTTGCCGTGCGCCATGACGTTGTTACTCGCATAACGCATATTGATGTCGCCGCCCTCGCCGCCCGCCACGCTACCGGTTACGTCTGGCATATCCCGCCCGGAAATCACCGCAAGAACGCCCTTCACCTTCTCCGCCGCGCTGGTATCTATACTGATAATTCGGGCGTGAGGGTGCGGACTACGCAGAACTTTGCCGTGCGCCATGCGCGGTAGAACCACGTCCGCGCCGTAGATGGCGCGTCCCGTAACCTTGTCCACCCCGTCGGGGCGCAGGGGGCGGGTTCCAATCACACGATATTTTGTCTCTGTGGTCATCTTCTTGCTCCTGCGCCTCTAAGAGGCGTTCGTCTCCGCAATCGTCTTCTTAATAGCGCTCAGAATTTTGTCGTAGCCCGTGCAACGGCACAGGTTTCCCGCCAGCCACCAGCGAATCTCTTCGTCCGTGGGGTTAGGGTTCTTGTCTAAGAGCGCTTTGGTTGAAACGAGAAAGCCGGGTGTGCAGAACCCGCACTGTAGCCCCGCGCCCTCAATGAAGTTTTGTTGAAGCGTAGACAGCCCATCGGAAGTGGCAAGCCCCTCCACCGTCGTTATCTCCGTCTCGTCCGCCTCCACTGCGAGGACGCAACAGGTGTTCACGAGTCGCCCGTCCATAATGACGTTGCACGCCCCGCAGTTTCCGTTGCTACAGCCCTCTTTGGAACCCGTCAGCCCCAGCGTGTCCCTGAGAACCTCAAGGAGAGTTTGGCGGGGTTCGCAGAGCCAGTCACGGGCCTCTCCGTTAATGGTAGCGGTTATCGCCGTTTTGCCAGATACAATTTGCGTTGCCATAAATAACCTTTCCTTGAGTAAATCAGGCGCGGGCGCGTTCAAAAGCGCGTTGCAAGGCGCGACGGACGAGTACGCCTGTTAGATGTTTGCGGTGCGCCGCCGTTCCCCTCATGTCTGAGATGGGCGTGACGAGGCTTCGGGCGATGTCTCCCGCCTCTGCGAAGACCTCCGTTGAGGGCGCTTTGCCTTGAAGGAAGTAGCCGACTTCCGGCGCGTAGAGCGGCTTGGGAGCGACAGCGGCGAGCGCAATTCGCGCCGTAGCGATATTTCCGTCTTCGTCTAGCGAGAGGCTTGCGCCCACGCCAACCACCGCTATATCCATCTCATTACGCGGTATAAAGCGTAGATACGCCGCGCCGAAATGGGCGGGGGGCGCTGGAAAATGAATAGAGACGAGCAGTTCGTCGGGTTGCAGGATATTGCGTCCGGGCGCAGTGCAGAAGTCCTCTACGGCAACGGTTCGTTCGCCGTTCGCGCCGAGTATCCGCGCCGTCGCGCTGTAGGCGATAAGGACAGGAATGGTGTCGCCAGCGGGCCCCGAATTGCACAGATTGCCGCCTACAGAGGCGCGTCCCTGTATGCCCGTCCCGCCAATAATAGAGGCGGAGTCCACGAGTCCAGAGTAGTGGCTCTTTATCTCAGGGTGTTCGTATATTCGATAGCAGGGAACCGCCGCGCCGAGCGTTAAGCCCGTGACGAGGTCGAAAGAGATCTCCATGAGTTCGGGGATGCGCTTGCCGTCTACAAGCGTATCTACGTCGCGGACGTTCTCGCCAACCTGCACAATGAGGTCGGTTCCGCCCGCTAAAATTCGCGCCTTGCTTCCGCGCTCTTGCAAAATCGCTACCGCGTCGCTAAGAGACCGGGGAGCCGCATACTGGATTGCACGCATATACTACCTCGCTTTGGCATTGAGCCTTGATTTTTTGCAGGAGCGCGAAGGGTTGGTTCGCGCCCCAATGACATCTCTGACTTGATTCGGTAAAACCGAACAAAACTCCTCTTTTACGAGGCAAGTTTCTTATCTCTTTTTGGTTATCACGCTCTTCTCTTCGCTGGCGGGGCGAAGTCGCCGCGGATTCACGTCACGAACGAGTAAAGCCCGCCTCTCGCTACGGAGAGACAGGCTTTGCAAATTTGTGTGTTGGGATTATACCACAGGGTTGGCGATTTGTCAAGTTGAGCGTGGAAGGCTTACTGCACCCGTCCCTCATCCTTGTATGTTAGAATAAGTCTAGAGAACGCGTTCGTTTCCATAAACGCGCACCTGTCCTAGAGGCTTAGACCTCGTTCCGCAGATCCCGAGGAAACGGATTGTGTTCTTCTGAAAACTCGAACAGTACCTTGGGAGGAA
>CAIJLM010000392.1 GCA_903821495.1 uncultured Chthonomonas sp.
AAATACCCCTCCGTGCCATAGATTTCAAGCGGGTTGGGTCCGCTTCTATGCACCCAAGAGACATCGAGAATACCCAGCGCGTTGTTGCGAAACTTGACCACCGAGACCATATTGTCATCAATGTCATAGGAGCCGCTGAAGTTCTGCATCTGCGTAATGACGGACGACGGGTCTCCCAGAAACCAGCGCATAATATCCACGCGATGACACCCCAAGTCGAAAAAGGCGCCCCCGCCCGCCTTCTCCTCGTCGCCAAACCAGAGCGAACCGCCTGAAAACCACTTGTCCAGCGCCGCGCTATGCGCGATTCGCGCCCGCATAAGCGTAATATCCCCTAGCCAGCCCTCATCAAGAACGCGCTTTGCGAAGAGTATTTCAGGACGCACTCGCGAAGGAAACGAAATCATAAACTTGATATTCGCATCCTGAACGGCGTTCATAACATCCGTAGCATCCGCCAGCGTGATAGTCAGCGATTTCTCCGTAAAGATGTGCTTTCCCGCCTGCGCCGCCGCGACAAGAACCTCGCGATGCCTATTTGTCGGCGCGTTCACCACCACGCCATCCACCTCGTCCAGCGCGAGAATATCCTCTAGTTCGTGATAGAACTCTGTTCCGCGCTTATCCGCTTCCGCCTGCCCCCGCTCAGGGTCTTCGTCCCAAATCCCGACGATATGGCAGTCGGGATGGTCTCGAACGCTGTCGGCGTATCCGCGTGCATGAACGTGCGCGAATGAAAGCAGGGCGATACCCAATTTTCCTTCCGATGTCATCTCTATTATCTCCTAAAATGAAGTGCCTAGCCTATTGCTATTCGTCATTCCCGCCTAAAATCCCTCTCTCAAACCGCCGAATAGACGCTCGCCATTTCACTCGGACATAAATCGCGATATCCGCGCTGTTGAAATTACCTGTTTTGTTAAAATAGTAATCGTGTTAAAAGAATCACACCTGAATTGTGATATACTATAACTATTGCATAAGTCTTCTATTGAACTCAATCCAGCGCTCAGAACGCTGAATAGATTGCGAACTCCATATTTATGAGATGCCGGATGGACGCAGTTACGTGCAAAAAAGATTTTCGCCCGTTACGACCTGACTTATGCAAGAGGTCTATTCTGTGTAGTTCACCTTGTCTGGAAGCAGGGGCGAACACCAATTTCCAAGATTGAAAACAGGCGAATTCAGAAAAAGAGCGGACTAACACTCTGTTGGTTCCCAAACAGCATTGTGGGCGTAATCCGGTATTTAGCGTCTCGAATCCGCTAGAGTGAAAGATTATGACCCTGATATTTTTTGGACGTGGCAAGAGTGAATTAACTCAGATGTTCACTCTTCGCGCATATAAAGGAAGGAAGATTTTCATGCTTAAGAAGTTACTGTCGTTAGGCGTTATGGCAGGCGCTCTTGCATTCAGCCAAGTAGCTCATGCAACCACCCTCACCTCAAGCATTGCAGGTATGGTGGGGCAAAACGTTAAAAACTACTACAACAACGGACTCTCCAGTTTTAACGGTTGGACAGGACAACAGAACAATGGCGTGAGCGGTGGACCTGTGGGCTACCCCACTAGTTTCGTTGGCTACTGCGTAGACATCGAACACTCTTTCGTTAATGGAGAGAGCGTCTCTGTTCAGAGTACCAGCCTTTTGACCAAGAATGGCAACCTACCGAACTCGGGCTATCGCGTTGCGTGGCTCTACAACACCTACTCTAGTTCTCTCACCACGAACGTCCAAGCCGCGGCGCTTCAATCCGCGATTTGGGAAGCCCTCTACGATTCCAGCCTCGACCTGACCGGCGGATTCTACAAGTTAGACGCTACCGAAGTCACTGTGGCGGCGCAAGCGAATGTCTATCTAGGCGCTCTCTCCACCGCTATCGGCAACGGCTCCTACTTGAGCTCCAACGCGACGTGGTTTAACGCAGGCGGCTTAGGGCAGGATATTATGGGACCCAACACCGGCGGCGTTAGCCAAGTTCCCGAGCCGGGCTTAATGAGCCTACTCGCCTCTGGTTCCGTTAGCGGGCTATGGATGCTCCGACGACGAAAAACGAAAACCCGCTAGAACAAAATCTCCGTTTCATGCGTCAAAAGAAGC
>CAIJLM010000393.1 GCA_903821495.1 uncultured Chthonomonas sp.
CAGAAGTATACCCTCTACTCCCTCCCGTAATGCAAAAAAGAGTCGCCGCCGCTCGGCAGGAATCCCGCGCCCGTTTCCAGAAATAACTCCCCATACACTACACAGAGCCATGTCATATATAACCGTCCTGTCTTTTCCTTCCAAGTCCCTCTTTATTTTAGGCGGAATAGGGTGTAAGAAAAACGCGACGAGAGATTAAATAGCATTAACTGACTAATAGAGCGGAGAAAATAGTATGGAGATACTGGTGCTAGGGAGTGGAACTTCGCACGGAGTGCCGATGATTGGTTGCGAGTGCGAGGTGTGCAAATCGTCGAACCCCAAGAATCGCCGATTTCGCCCCTCCATTCTTGTACGGAGTGGTGAAGAGGCTATTCTAATAGATACCACGCCAGAACTGCGCCTACAGTGCCTCACGTTCAACGTGTCCAGAGTAGACGCGGTTCTCTTCACCCATACACACGCCGACCACATCTTCGGGCTAGACGACGTTCGTAGGTTCAACGACTTATCGGGGAAGGAGCTACCCGTATATGGCGACGCGGAGACGCTTGAGGATATTCGGCGCATCTACCCCTATGTCTTCAAACAGACTCAACTCGGAGGGGGCAAACCGCGTGTCAGTCTACAAGAGGTAGAGCGCGATTTCTCCCTGTTTGGGCTGAATATCCAGTCGTTTTACGTGCTTCATGGGAGGTTGCCTGTACTCTCCTATCGCTTCGACCAGCCCGCCACCGAAAACAGCCCCGCCTACTCTGCGGCGTATGTCACAGATGTCAGTCACATCCCCCCCGATGCTATGGAGAGACTCTACGGGCTAGATGTACTACTACTCGACGCTGTGCGTTTCGACCCACACCCTACCCACTTTGGTCTCTATCAGGCGTTGGAGGTGATTGCAGAGGTCAAACCCAAGTTCGCCTACCTTACTCACCTCTCACACCACTTCGACCACGATACGGTGAACGCGCAGATTCCTGAAAACGTAGAACTCTCTTACGACGGCTTAACGATACGCTCATGACGCTTATGCCGCTCGCGCCCCAGAGGAGATAGAGCGTACCAACTTCTGAATCTCTTCGTAGACCGTAGTGCAGATACGAGCGTACTGCTCCTCGTCTATCTGAACGATGGCTTGCACTGCCGGATGGATACGGTTCGCCTCTCCCTGATGCCCAAAGCCAAGTCCGCACTCATAAGCCAGCGCGTTGCCTACATGAACATACATGGCTAGCTCATCCGAGGCTGTCTCGCTCTCTAGCGGCGAGTGATGGTGGGCAATCGCCCCCCAGTAGAGAGGCGGTAATTGCCAGCGCGTCGCTACCTCATAGCCCACCTCTTCATGGGTTATCTTCAAACTCTCTTTTTCTAACTCATAATCGGAAAGAGTGGAGTTGTTACGAAGTTGAAAAACCTGTGAAGACTCATCCGGTAAAAAGAGAGCGATACCCAGTTTCCCTATATCGTGCATCAGTCCCGCCAGAAACGCCTCTTCCGGCTTAGGGTACTTTTTAATCATAGCGACAACCTTCGACATACACGCCACAGCGATGGAGTGTTGCCAGAACTCCGCGATATTAAAGTGTCTGCCCGGCTTACGAGCGGAGCTACCCGCCTGAAGAGAGACCATAATGCAGATGGAGCGAACCGTCTCGACCCCTAGCATAAGAATAGCGCGTTGAAGCGAGGATATGCGTCCGCCGCCCCCAAAGAACGGGGAGTTCGCCATACGAAGCAACTTCGCTACCATAGCGGGGTCTTGCATTATCACACGCTCATAGTCTTTCGCGCTTACACTAGGTCCGTCCGCTAGTTTTAGTAGCTGCAGCGTAACATGAGGCAGTATTGGAAGGGTGCTAGCGCGCGCTAGCTGTGTCTCAAGGTGTTTATAATCCATAAAATACGCTCCTAACCTCAAAAATCTTATCGTCTCTATTTTCGGTTAGAAGTTTGCCCTTTTAGACCCCTCTCAGCAGGAAAGAGTCTCTGCTATCTTGAAAAAGGCGTTGGAGGTAGTACAGCGATGTTGTCTCAAGAGCAGATAGATTTTTTTCATCAAAACGGCTTTCTCATAATGCGCCAAATGTTTCAGGGGGAGGAGTTACGACTCCTGAAACAGGCGGTAGATGAGGTGCAGGCGCAGGGCGTAGCGAAAGAGGGGGCTGACCATCTGTACGCTCCCGGTCCCCAAGGCGACCCCGTCTACTGGCGCTCCGAGCGAATATGGTCGCGGGGAGATATTTTTCGCGCTGTCACCGTCCAGCCTGACCTGCTAGAGGCGATTGGGCAGTGCGTGGGGCAGGCGTTTTTCCCTTGGAACGATTCGCTTGTCGTGAAAATTGCAAACAGCGGCGCAGAGGTGACGTGGCATCAAGACCCGCCCTACGGAACCCCGTGGGGCGACAGTTCGCGCACGGAGACCTACGCCGTTCCCAACTTCACCACCGACATCTACCTCGACCACTCCGGAACGGATAACGGTTGCGTGTGGGCGATACCGGGGCATCATCTTGTAGGACACATAGACCTTTCGCATAAGACTGCGGAAGAGCTCTTTACGGAGTGCGGGGCGCAGCCTGTGGAGATGGAGGCGGGGGATGTTCTGTTTCATGCTCTCTCTACGCCGCACGGCTCCCGCGCTAATTTTTCCGCCACTCAACGCCGTATTTTCTACATTCACTACCTCGCGCATGAGGTTTTCGCGGATGGGTACGAGCCTAGGGGGGAGGAGTGGACGAAGAAAAAGCCGGGCTGGGGAGAGGTGCGAGAGGGCGTTATTCAGGGGATGCTAGAGGCGCGTCGCAATTTTGGATGGGAGGGGTACGAGGAGCGCGACACGCTCGCTTATGGCGAGGGCGGCTTTCTGTTTCAAGGGCGACCTACAAGCCCGCCACGCTACTGGGAGAGCCTCCGCGAGCAAATCTCCTCTGAGCGGTATGAGAAATTGAGGGCGTTGAAGGCGTGAGGCGGAGGCGCGAGTAGTAGACAAAAAATCACCTTTGCGGTATACTGAAGCCTACAGCGACACTCCGTCATAAAAGAGGTAACAACGATGGCTAGAAAAAATAGAGACGAGGAGGGGCGCGTAGTCTCTCCCGACGTGCAACCCGACGACGCGGAACTCTCGCTACGCCCCAGACGGCTACGAGAGATGATAGGGCAAAACAAGGTCAAACAGAACCTCTCTATCGCCATTCAAGCCGCGAAACTGCGCTCAGAATCGCTTGACCATGTACTGCTATCGGGTCCTCCCGGTCTGGGCAAGACCACTCTCTCCAACATCATCGCGAACGAGATGGAGGTCACGATACACATCACATCGGGCCCCGCCATCGAAAAGCCGGGAGACCTCGCCGCCGTTCTCACCTCGCTAGAACCCAATAGCGTCTTCTTTATTGATGAGATTCACCGCCTCAACCGCGCTGTAGAGGAGATACTCTACCCTGCGATGGAGGACTTCAAACTCGACATCGTTATCGGGCGGGGACCTAGCGCCAGAACCCTTCGCCTCGACCTCCCGCAGTTCACGCTCATAGGCGCGACGACACGCGCAGGTCTTCTCTCCTCCCCTCTGCGTGACAGGTTTGGGCTACAACACACATTTGAACTCTACGAAACGGAAGACCTCACCAAAATCGTAACGCGCTCGGCGGACATTCTCAAGGTGGGCATGGAGCCGAGCGGCGCTATCGAAATCGCAAGACGGTCACGCGGAACGCCCCGTATCGCAAACCGTATGCTCAAGCGCGTGAGAGACTGGGCGCAGGTGAAAGCGGATGGTATCATCACCCGCGAAATCGCTGATATTGCGCTTAGAGAGCAGGGCGTAGATGAGTTGGGGCTAGACGACATTGACAGGCGCTATATTCTCGCGATGATTGATAAGTTCGAGGGTGGACCTGTCGGCTTGGAGACTCTCGCCTCCATTCTTGGCGAAGAGAAGGACACTCTCGAAGACGTTCACGAACCCTACCTTATGCAGATGGGCTTCATCAATCGCACAGGACGCGGACGTATGGCGACTCGTCCCGCCTACGAGCATTTAGGGCGGTCTTATCCGCAAAAAGTGATAAAAGGATACGAACCTCCGCAGGGAATTCTGTTCAACGCCGAGAATTAAAGGGTATGAACCCTAACACCTCGCATCCAGATACCATAGAGGCGATTCAGTCTCGAATCCGCCCCCGTCGCGCTATCAAAGGAGTCGCCGCCGCGCTTCTCCCTTACAACGCCGATGGGACAGTTGCAGAGGAGGCTTTCGCCGACCACCTGCG
>CAIJLM010000394.1 GCA_903821495.1 uncultured Chthonomonas sp.
GAACAGCGGCATTATACGGTAGACTAGAGAGGACATCAGGCGCTCCTTGAGGCGGTTTGTTTTAGCGACTTAACTCTACCTCACAAGTTGCCTGATGTCGTAACACGTAGTTTGTCTACATACTTTTACCGGAAACTAAAGAAGTAGTATAAGAAGTATTAAGACCAGAATCTTTTGCGCCGATAATACCAGTCATAACAGGAAGACAAGATTCTGTAAAAAAGTTCAAAAATAGGTTGACATTCGTAACCCCTAGTTGCTATACTTGTAGACAAGCATATAGTTCCTGAGTGGTTTCGCCGCCGTGAATGCGGAAATAGGGAGGAAACGACAATGAGCGCCTTACTGAAATATGACATAGAGGTAGAACCGTCCGCCGAAAATACCTATCTGCCGACACGCGCCCCTAGCGCGAAGCCCGGCAAAGTGAGCCTGAAATGGTTCACCCTGCTCTCAGCCATAACGCTAACGCTGGTTGCAAGCACCATCACCTTCGCCGTTGTGCAGAAGTTTGTTCTTTCTACTCCTACGCTTCCCGCTTTGATTGCCCTAGAGACCCCCGTTCTTGCGAAACTCGCCCTCCCTCTAAATTTACAGACGGAGCGTCGCCTCGGTTTCTTGAACGTGACGGGAGAGGTGGTGAATCAAACAGAGTCGCCAATCTCTCATGTAGAGGCTGTGGTAGAGCTGGTAGACAGCGCAGGAAGAGTGGTACAGACCTCTAGTAGCCTCGTGGAGTTCGACCCGCTACCCGCACGCGGTAAAAGCGGATTCAACATCTCTCTACAAGACAGAGCGAACGCCTCTTCGTATCGCGTTCAGTTTCGTGAAATGCTAGGGCGCAATCTGAACTAAAATCAGCCCCTCCGCATTCGCGAAGGGGCTGATTTGTTTCATTGACTAAAAAGGGGCGCTGGACGCTTCGTAACCCCCGTAATTTCGCTATGCTGAATTAACCCGCTCTACTGCGATGCAGACAGCGCCTCTACCGCCTCTTTTATCTGCTTGATACGCTCTGCGTCGTGTCCAATCCACGCCTTCAACACCTTGCCATCCTTGCCAATAAGGTAGGTGGCGGGGAGTCCGCGCACTCCAAACAGGCGATAGACCGAAGAGGAGTCCTGCGACGTCACGGGGTCTCTCAGCAGAGTGAGCGGCGTGTTTTCATGCTCCTTCTGGTATCGGCTCAAGGCATCTAGGTCGTCCCATGCGTTCACTGCGAGAACCGCGAAGTCATGGTCTCCCTCCTGAACCTCCTGTAGCAGTTTCTCAAGGGCTTTCAGGTGCTTTACGCTAGTTGGTAGCCACTCCGCCCAGAACGTAAGCAGGTAGGGCTTTCCTTTCCATTTCGACAAAGGAACGCTCTCTCCATTGGGGGTTAGCCACGAAGCGTTGGGAACCTCAACGCCCGGCTTTAGCAGAAACGTTTCGGGGCGCGGCGGGACGTACATCTTTGCGTTCGCGGGCAGTTTGAACGTGAAGAGCGAGTCGGGTATCGGCTCGTTCACCTTTAACCCTGTTCGTTTTTCGCGTACAATCTCCCGCAAATCGTCCTCAACATTTTGAAAAACGCTATAGCGACGCGGCAAGAAGTCTTCGCTATCTAGCCATGTGAGGGTAGTGCGTCCGGGTTGCCGTCGCCTAACGATTATCTCCTTGTTTTTCTCTTCGCGCGCCAACTCCATACTCGTGGCTCCACGAGTGAGGGAGACATAAGGGTCGGAGTGGAACATCAGGGAGGGTCCCACAACGTATGTCAGAATGCCGAGTTCTCCCTGCACCATCAAAGCGCCCTCTGGTTGCGCGGTTTTCATGTAGAGGTTACGGCTCTTGTCGTACTCCCAAATCATCTTGCCATCAGACACCATCACCGCCGATTCGTTCGCTCCCTCTACCGAAACCTCCACTCTTGATAGGTTGGGGCGCTTGCCCCAAAAACGTAGGGTAATGTGTAGCGACTTTTCGCCGTTGGAAGGGGCTAGATAGGTGATAGTCTCCGTATACTGTAACGTCTCCGTCTTACGGTACGCCTCCGACCACTCTTCGACCACTTTCTGGGTCTTGCTGTTCATACGCTCTTTGGGCCAAGCCCAAGCGCTGTCGCGTTGGCGGTGGCGCACCTCTGGCAACTGTTGAGTCTCTTTTGGCGGCTCGTTGTGTCCCTCTGTAGAGGGCGCGTAGCCTTGTGCAGAGAAGAGACTAGAAGACAGTAGGAACAGCAACGTCCCTACACGCAACACCCCGCCTACTCTATGCGATTGCCCTGCCTTACGTTCAGAAAGCATCGCTTTCATAACTCCTCGATAGTGAACTACTTGCTTCTACATTAGACGACGCAGAGACTACAAAGTTCTTCCCGCTCTACGAAGCATTAGACGCGCCCTACCCGACTTTCGTAACGCCGTTTTGCGCGGAACGATTCTCGCTCTCAATATCGGCAGGTTTCAGGCAAAATAAAGCCCCCGCCCGAAAATGAGCGAGGGCGGCGAGGCTCAAAGCGTCAGGAGCCTGTGTACTCTTTCGGCGCAGACTTGAGGTCTTGCTTCGTGTAGGCTTTTGCGCCCTTGCCTTCCGTCGCTATGAGGAGGACATTCGCGTCTACGCTCTTGTAGGTATCCACTTGCCCTGTATTCCACGATATTTTGACCGTATCCGCCTTGCTGTACTTGCCAAGCCCTATGGTCGCTATTCGCTCTAAAGCGGAGAGAAAACTGGAGCCGCTCTTTACACGATAGAGTTGCGTAACGCCCGCGACGGCGACCTCAATTTTTGCGCCGTAGCCGTCTCGGTTGGACTTCACGCCCTCTAGTTTGATGCGGAGCCAGTTGTTTTTGTTTCCGCCATCGTTTCGCAAGAGGCGGGGCTTGCCGTCCAGAGCCATTATCAGAATATCGAGGTCTCCGTCGCCGTCAATGTCGGCGTAGGAGCAGCCTCGCGCCACCTGCGGCTTCTGTACGTCGCCGCGCTTCTCCCCTACCTCTTCAAACTTCGCATTACCGATATTGTGGTAGAGGAGCGGTCTATCTGCGAAGCGCACGTCCGGCTGAAACTTCTGCACGTTATCGTAGATATGCCCATTGCATACCAGCGCGTCTTTGCGCCCGTCTAGGTCGTAGTCGAATATAAACAGCCCCCACCCCATTTTGAGCAGGCTACTTTCCATCATACCCGCCTCTACCGTTTTATCGCGGAAACTTTTACCGTCCGCATTGTAGAAAAACGAGAGTCCTTCGCCAGAGAAGTTGGACACCAGAACGCTTTCGCGCCCGGAGTTGTCCATGTCCGCCGCATCAATCCCCATACCCGCCTTCGCTTGCCCCGATTCGGGGAGCGCGATACCCGCCACAACCCCAATCTCTTCAAAGGTTCCATCGCGTTTGTTGCGGAAGAGGCAGTTCGCCTCCATATCGTTCGCTACAGCGATGTCCTCCCATCCGTCGCCGTCAAAGTCCAGAACCGCCAGCCCCCATGTCTTACCCTGAGACCACGTCATGCCCGCCTTTTGGGTGACATCTTTGAACTTGCCGCCGCCCTCGTTATGGTAGAGACGTATCGAATCGCCGGTGTAGGTGTGCGGAGTGCAGTAGGACTTTTCGCCCTTATAGACGGTGCAACGAATGTCGGTTTCGGGAGTCCATTTGCAGTAGTTGCCTACCACGAGGTCGAGTTTGCCGTCATGGTCGTAGTCCACCCAGACTGCGCCGGAACCCCACTTACCCCCGTTATCTACTCCCGCCTCTTGCGTCATCTCTTTGAACTTGCCGCCGCCCTCGTTGTGGAACAGCCTACTGGAGCCTAGTACACAGGTGATGTAGAGGTCGTCTTTGCCATCGTTGTCGTAGTCCCCGACGGCTACGCCCATGGTGTGCATCTCAATATCTAGCCCTGAGCCTGCGGTCACATCTTTGAACTTGCCGCCGCCTTCGTTGTGGTAGAGGGCGACGCGGGTCTGTTTGCGCCCCGTTATCACTTCGGGCCAGTCTGCGCCGTTCAGTAGCAGGATGTCGGGAAGACCATCGCCATCGTAGTCGAAGAAGGCGCAACCGGGCGTCTCCACTTCGGGCATATACTTCTTGCCGCGAGCGCCGCTGTAGTGCGTCCAGTTAATGCCCGCCTGCGCGGTAATATCCGTAAACGTAACCGAGTCGCCGGGAGCGTCCACTAGGCTTGCATTGGATACGTTTGACGTATTAGCGGGCGTTTGCGTCCCATCTATTACCTCTGGGTTAGGCTTGACGGGAGGCTTACCGCCTCTACAGCCAAACGCCCCAAACACAACGATTAGGCTTATGAGACCAACTGTTCGACGATGAGTAGTTCTGAACATACTAACCTCCATTGGAAGTCTGATTAAGGCTTATGCAGAGCGTTTTGCGCTTCGTGTCGCCGATTTATCTCAGCAATCTCACGCTTCTGCCACTCACGGAACGCCGCGTCCTCTTTGGCGGCTAGCTCTTTGGCGCCTTGCCGTACATAGATACGGGAGAGATAGAAGTGAACATTCCCCGTTTGCGGGCTAAGTTCCAGCGATTTCTTCATGGCGGCGACAGCCTCGTCCAGTCTATTTCGCTTCTGCGCGTTCATGCCAATCTCAATGTAGACAGGGGAGGGGGTTTTAGCGAGAGCTACTGCTTTACGTAAAAAGGTATCCGCCGCCTCCGTATTATTTACATAGCTGTAGAGTTGCCCCATATTTCGTAAAAAGAGGTAGGAGTTTCCATCCTCTTTAAGCGCAAGTTCGCCGTACTTCACCGCAGGAGTATAGTCCTTTTTGGTCTTATAGGCGAGGCTTAGGTCGTAGTACGCCAACCCTTTGTTGGTTCCGTTCAGTCGTAGGTAGGTATCTACCCACTTCTGGATAGTTTCGACGGGGCGTTTGCCTGAAAGTTGGGTCGCAAGGGCGAGGTAGGGGTCGGGAAAGTCCGGCGAGAGTTGTGTCGCGAGTTCCATCTGTAGCGCGGCTTCTGCGTATCGCCTCCGCGCTTGCAGAGTAAGCCCCCGCGAGTAGTGGGCGGGCCCATAGCCGGGAGCGAGTTCTAGCTCCTGTTGAAACGCCGCGTCCGCCTTATCTGGCTGATTGGCGTTGAGGTAGAACACGCCGAGATTATGGTGAACAATGGGCAGTTCAGGCGCGAGACGCGCCGCCGTTTTTATTCGCGCCTCCGCTTCCGCAAACTTTCCTGCGTGAGCGAGCTCCATACCCGCTTGTAGGTGTTCTTTGAAATCTTTGGAGTCGGCGGTCTGTTTAACGATAGCCTGAACGTCTGGGGGCGGGGCGGGCTTCTTGTTCTCATCGGGTATCTCGAACCACGACTTTGGCAGAGCGAAATAGACGATGCCCATAACTGCCAGCAAGCCAACTAGAACGTAGAGCGAGCGCTTTTTATTTTGGACGGGCTTATCGCTCATGGGAGCCTCCCTGCGTCGGGGGTAGGGCTAGGCGTAGTGGACATGGGCGATTTGCCCGCTTCCGCCTCCGCTTGCTGGCGTAGCGCGTGGAAGGTCGCGTCTGTACCTAGCAGATGCTCCGCCTCGTTCAGTAGCGAGATGGCTCCGCGTGACTGATGGTATTTCAGGCAGAGACGCGCCATATCGTAGCGCAAAGCCCTATTCTTAGGCTCTTTTGCGACGGAGGCGGTCAACTGCCCCATCATGCGCGTAAAGTCTTGGTAGTCCTGATGGCGCTGAAGCATTTTCTGACCTTCCACGATTTTGCCCGACTTCATTAGGGCTTGCCCTAGGTCGTAGTAGAGAGAGCCGGGGTCGGGACTAAGGCGCAACGCCTCTTGTAGGTTGGATATCGCCTCCGTCCATTTACTGCGCCCCGCATAGACTCTGCCCAGCCACTGGTGGGCTTCCCACTGGTTCGGGTCGAGTTCCAACGCTTTTTGCAAGCACTGAATGCCCTCTTCCTCTTTCGTTGCGCGAAATAGTTCGTAGTAGACGCGCCCTAGAAGTAGCCATACTTTGGGATTTTGGGGGTCTGCATCGCGGGCTTTTGTTAATGCTTCAATCGCGCTGTCCTTTTTGGCTTGCCGTGCGTAGGTGCGCCCTAGCAGGTAGTACCCCGCGGAAGGCTCAATCGCGTACTTGACATACTGGTTGGCGTAGTCAATGGCTTGTTGGGCGGTTCCCGGATGGTCGTTCGCTCGCGCCAGAAGTATATACGCCTCAGCGTAGCGCGGGTCGGCTTTAATGGCTTGCTCTCCATACTCGCGCGCCTTGCTCTCATTCCCTATTCCCAAGTGAGCGATACCCGCATTATTCAGTATAACGGTGTCGGCGGGAGCGAGCGTCGCCGCAATATCCAGCGCTTCTGTCGCCTCTAAGTTTTTTCTTTGGGAGAGATAGTACATTCCGAGATGGTATGGAGCGCGAGCGTATGTCGGGAAGCGCTGACGTATCTCTTTGAGGAGTTTTTCGCCTTCCGTCACGTTGTTCGCTTTGAACTCGAAGAGCGCCAGTTCTAGCCAAGCGTTGGGGTCTTTAGCAAAGGTTTGCGTCGCCGCTTTAAGAATCTCCCGCGCCTGCTCTACGCTGAGTTGTGTTGCAGAGGGCGGATTGATGATTCCGGGTTGGGTAGGGGTAGCGGTAGCGTCCGTCTGCGTCGTGTTGACGGCAGGGGATGTCGCCTCTCGCTTAACTTGCGGCTTCGGCGATTGGCACGCGGGTAGCGCGAAAAGGCTTATCAGTAGAGCGAAACGCAGTCTCATTTTGTTGTTCCCGCTAAGGATGGAATTTTTGACCACTGGGCGCGTGCGTCTTTGTAGTTAGGATTGGCGCTAAGAACCGCCTCTAAGCACTGTTTCGCCTTGGAGTAGTCTGGGTACTGCATAAACACGAGTCCTAGTTGGTAGTAGTTTTCCGGGTCTTTGGGATTTGTCGCTATCTTCGTCGTCCAAATCTCCTCCTCAGAGTTGAGTTTAATGTACTTCTGCGAGGCGGCGATAACTTGCTTGCCCTCTTCGGTTCGCCCCACATCTGTAAGCGCCCGCCCCAACTGATACTGATACCTGCCTACTATCGGCGAGTAGTGAACCGCAGAGCGATACTGCGCTACCGCTTCGTCCTTCCTGCTCAGTTTATCTAGCGCCCTTCCTAACTCGAAATAGGCGTTTCCCCAGTTCGGCACGATTTTAACTACGCGCTGGTAGGCATCCACCGCCGCGCTCCAGTCCTGTTTGGTTGGTTGATAGGAGTAGGCTTGCCCTAGAATATACCACGAGCTACCGCTTCCCGGCATCGTTTGGACGGCGAGCTTCCCCGCCTCCACCGCTTTGGCGTACTGCCTCATATTGAGGTGCATTCGGCTAAGGAGGGCGTAGCCGGGTCCCTTATTAGGCGAGAGTTTTATGTATTCGTCAAGGTATTTTACGGCGTATGGGTATCGCTCCGACGAGTTGTTCAGAAAGGCAAGTCCCATATAGACATCGGGCGCTTTCGGGTTCAACTTCAAAGCCGTTTCAAACTCTTTCAGCGAGGGTAGCGCCTGTTCAAGTTCCGTATAGGCGCGTCCTAGGTTAAGGTGTCCCTCAAAACTCTTAGGGTTCAACTTGAGCTCTAGTTTGAACTCCTCCACTGCGCCTTTCAACAACTCTTGTCGGTTTCCTTGCCCAGACGCGCTCATACGCAGGTAGAGCATCCCAAGGGCATGGTAGATTTCAGGCTGTTTTTGCCCTTGCTGTAGCGCCGTTCTTAAAAGGTCTTCAGCGGCTCCATGGTCGCCTTGCAGGTCGAGAAGTCTGACAACCTGAATTCGGAGTTGCGTATCCTTAGGAGCTTTGGCAAGTTTCGCCTGTAGAGAGGAGATAGTTTCATTGGCAAGAAGCGGCTGGTTTGTAAGCGGTATGTCCGCCACAGAGTAGGCGGACTTAGTGGGGTCTTCCACTGCGCTTACCGACTCGGCGCCTACTGTAGCGCTGGAAGTTGTTGATGGCGCGGCTGTAGGCTTGGGAGTTGATATAGGCGCGTCCGCCACAGTTTGAGGCTTTTGCGGGGTGTTGGGGCGGCATCCCGCGCTGATGGCTATGAAGCCAGTAAGTAGAGCGAAATGGGTGAAATGTGAACAGTAGCGGGGGCGTGAAGATAGCATAGTTTATTTTATACGGAAAAGAGCGAAAAAAAATTCGGCGACGAAGAAAATTCCTCGCCGCCGAATAGTTTTGATGCAGTCAACCTTAGAACTTGGGCGTCATGCTTCCGGTTCCGGGGATGAGCTGACCGATGTCAGGACCGACTTCGCGCATACTGCGGGTCGTTACGAGTTTAGCATGACCGTCGCCAAAGGAGACGTTTACATGAGACTCGTGTCGAACGGTGGTAGCCATACAGTCGAACTGAACCTGCGTGAAGGGAGCGGAGGAGCCACGGGGGTCGCCGCCAAAACCGCACTGGTCTTTCCAGTCCGCTTCGTTCCACAGACCGCGTCGCATATAGAGGTCGTCTGTCCAGTTGAAGCGGCCCCATGCGTCCACGAGAACGCCGATGTAGTCAGACCATACGAGGTCGCTAGCGGGGTTCGACAAGGAGGCTTGAGACGCGCCGGAGAGGCTCTCCGCCCAACCGTAGGAGGTGTAGGTGGATTTCTGCCAGCTCTTTGTACCGGGGACAAAGTTGCTCTGGGGGAAGTTGATACAGTAACCGGGTTGCCACTGCTTGCGGTCGCTGGGGTCTTGGAACAGTTGTAGGTTCTTGATGTAGGGTTGTAGGGAGTTGTACCATGCGCCGCCGCTGTTACCACGGAAAGCTTCGATGTCGCCGCTGATGGAGGAACCGCCGGTTCCAACTTCGCTACAAGACATTACGCCCCAGTTGTAGTAGGGGAACTTCTCATCGTAGTCCTGAACGTACATCATGGTAGCGGTTCCGAGTTGCTTGAGGTTGCTCGTGCCGGTCACTTTACGGGCGGCGGCTCGGGCTTTCGCGAAGACAGGGAACAGGATGGCGGCGAGTATCGCGATAATAGCGATGACTACGAGCAGTTCGATTAGGGTAAAACCACTGCGTCGGTTTTTGAATGTAAACATTCCTTTTGACTCTCCTTCGATAATAGTGTCAAATTTGACACGGTATGCTGTGCTTGCACAACGAACAGTTGGGCGAGTAGATGACTACTTCTTCCCGGTGGCTCCAGTTTTCATCATGTCTTGGCTAGCGCCTCCGCCCGGGCTGAATGGGCTTGTATTCGCTGGTTCGCCCGGCGCCTTGCTACCGCCCCCGCCAGTGCCCTTAAAAATAAAGAGCCCGACTACCGCAAGAATAATAACAACGATGATACCTGCTACGGCAGGGCTTATCTGCTGTTTCAAAGACGCTCACCTCCTCAGTGTGTTTCCCAGTTTTCGTATGCAATCACGAGTGCAAAATAGACTTCTCAACGAAGTCTCACTATTCAGTATAACGTCCCATACAAAATAACGCAAGATGATTTATTAAATTTTTTAAGAATTCTCGAAATCTTTTGCGATAGAAAGGCTAGAGTTTGCTTTTAGTCGCTTTTCCTGTTTACATTTCATTGTGTTCTCTTTCGTTTTTTTGTTTTTCGTCAGAACGGATATTGCAAAGAGGGCTGCTCAGATTCTATTCCTGTAGGTTTAGCAGTAGCGCTTGCGCCTGCTCGCCCGCCTCTAAGCCCTCGCAATTCTCAGAAATCACTATGAGCGCGTTCGCTTCCGCCATAGAACTCAGGCGGTTTGAGCCTTGATGCCCCGTCGTGGTAGCGACGAAGCCGCCCGCCTCAAGCGTCGCGATGGCGCGTGCATACTCCCGCCGCGGAGGCGTGTGCGGTATCGATTCGGCAAGCGTTACCGTAGTGGCGGGGCGGGTGAGAGCGGTAGCGGGGTAGCCCATCATCTTGCGAAGCGCAGGACGAGCGAATAGCTCGAACGTCACCATCGCGGAGACGGGATTGCCGGGCAGACCAAAAAAGAGCGTCTCGCCTATCTGACCAAACGCGAGAGGCTTGCCGGGTTTCATGGCTATTCGCCAAAACTCTAGCCTACCCAACTTCTCAAGCACAGGCTTCACAAAGTCTCTATCGCCTACCGAGACACCCCCCGCCGTCACGATAACGTCCGCGCCGCCCTCCGCGCACTGCCGAAAAGCCTCCTCCGTCGCTTCGAGGTCGTCGGGGATATGGATGAGCGCGTGAAGAATCGCGCCCGCCTCCTGAACCATACCGCCCAGCGCGTAGCGGTTGCTATCGCGTATTTTGCCGAGCGGGGGCGTAGGCTCCTCTGCGCCGACGAGTTCGTCGCCCGTCGAGATAACGGCGACGCGGGGGCGGCGATAGACGGGAACTCGTCCGCAACCCGCTCGCGCCAACAGCCCGATTTGCGTGGAGCGAATGGCTGTACCTGCGGTTAGAACCGTGTCGCCTCCCCGTATCTCCTCCCCCCGAAAACGGATGTGGTCATGCCTTCGCGCAGGGCTGAGTATGAGGACGGTAGCGCCCCCTTCGAGGCGCGTGTCCTCCACCATTACCATCGCGTCCGCGCCTTCGGGCATCGGAGCGCCCGTCATTACCCGAATCGCGGTTTTGGGTAGCAAGGGCTGTTCGCTGAGTTCTCCCGCAACCACCTCCCCAATGACGCGCAGGCGCACAGGACTGTCTAGCGTGGCGCTATCGGTATCCGCTGAGAGGACGGCGTAACCGTCTACGGCGGAGTTGTCGAAGGGCGGCAGGTCGCACTCGGCGGTTATCTCTTCCGCTAGTACGCGCCCGCGCGCCTCCATCAGTGGAACGAACTCCGTTGGCAGGCGCTTCGCCCTTGCGAGAATACCCGCCAACGCCTCTTCTACAGATAACATACGCCTGCTCGCTTTCTATTTAACATGACCCACGTCCTCTTCCCGCGACCTCTCCGTGTCCGTTGGAAATTCTTAAAACTTCCCGCTCAAGGATAACTGAACCATGCGCCCCTGCATGAAGCGCGTCCCGCTAAAGGCGGACTGGAAGTTAATCACTGTGCGGCTATCGAAGACATTCAATACATCTAATCCGAGACTAACACGGCTGTTCAGATACCGCGCCCCTGTGCTAAAATGCCAATCTACCTGAGTGCGCGGGGTTCGCGTGGTGTTTGGCGGCGTGACGCTACTCGCCAAGCCGCTCCCATGGTTGATAACAAAGGAGGTGTTCGCGCCGCTTGTGAAGGTGTAGCCGAGGTTCAGCCCGACGGTGTTGCGTTGGTCGTGGTCGTTATAGTCAGCGACGGGCGCTCCCGTATTGTCCGCCCCGTTTGGCGCGGCGATAGAGTAGGTGTAGTTGAGCGAAGCGTCTACGCCTACTGTGCGGTTCCGCTTGTCTTTACCCGCCGCTAAGTCATACGCGAACTCTATCCCATGCACCGCGCCATACTGGAAGTTGACCGCGGAGTAGAGACCTATTTGGCTCCCCGGTATCAGCAGTCCCGTATCTACCTGATTGTGAATCTGCTTCACGTAGTAGGCGAGAGAGACCGATTGACGGGGCGCAACCTGATGCTCAATGCTAAGGTCGTACTGGTCGAGCGTCTCCGGTTGAATGGGGAGCCCCACAATCGCGCCCTGCGCCAGAGGCGGCGTGTTGAAGAGGCGGTTGTACGACCATCTCAGCGTTGTCATGCGGTTCAAGTTATACGAGAAGTTGAAACGCGGCGAGAGCGAGAGGGTGTCTACCACCGATTGGCTCCCGCTAATGCTCTGCGTCTGATTGTACCAGTCGGCGCGTAGCCCTAGGTTCGCCGTAAGTTTGCGCGAAACCTTCCACGTATCCTGTAGATAGCCCGCACGGTAGAAACCAGAGCGATGAACGCTTACGGTTGGCGACGCGCTGGAAGTGGCATTGTAGATGGGATTGCCGTTCACATCTAGAACGGGATTGCCTGTCGCGTCGGTCTGAACCGCTCCCGTTGGCGCGAGGTTTGGGGCTAGGTTCGCGAGAGCGTTTAGAGATAACTGACTCGCGGGAACAATCTGGTACGATTCGTCGCCGTTCTGACTATCGAGCAGAAAGCCTGTTTTGAAGTCGTGCTGTCCGCCCCGATGCTCTAGGCTACCCGTCCACTGAACATGGTGGATATTTCGGGTGGAGGCGGGGTTATACTCAATAGAGTTGTCTATGGGCAGATGGAGCGGGTCGGAGGAGGGGTTGGCGTTGCTCAAGTCCTGCCCCGCGTGGAGGAAGGTGAGCGAGAACAGCCCCGTCGTGGAGGGGGAGACCTCTCGCCTCCACGAGAGGGTGGCGAACTCGCTTAGCTCTCGCGCTGTGATGTCCATTCCCGCGTTCTGTTGCGAACTGAGGAGTAGATTCCCAGAGCCAAGCCCGCCCGGATTAGCCACAGCGCCGTCTGGTATCGAGCCATCCGCGTTACGAAGCCCCAGAAAGCCGTACCCCTGCCCCGCCGCCGCGTAGGAGGAGGGTAGCCCCGTGCGGTTATTCACCTGATAGGAGTTCGGGTTACGACTCAGAGTGAGGGTCAGCAGGTCGCTATGACTGGGAGAGAAGCGGACTTTGAAAAACTCGTTGATGCTTGCGCCCTCATTATGCGCGGTCTGCACGTCGGGCTGTTGCGATTCGAGATAGTTGCGCGTTCGGTTCGCGCCTATGTCTATCACATAACTGCCTTTTTCTCCAATGGGGCCCACCGCTGTCAAGTCGCCGTTGGTAGTGTCGTAACTCCCTGCCACTAGCCCCAAGTCGGCATGAAAATGGCGAGCGCTGGGTAGCGTCGCGATGTTGAGAATAGCGGCGACCTGCCCTCCAAACTCCGCCGGAAAGCCTCCCGTCAAAAACTCTAACCGTTCAATGGTGGAGGGAACGATGACCGAGCCTTGCCGCCCTGAGAGCGTATCGGGCAGAGGCACGCCATCCACCACATAGGAGATGTCGGCGTGTTCCCCGCGAACGTGTTGCTGACCTGCGGAGTCGGAGGCGACTCCGCTCTGCTCTTTGATAAGCGCCCCAACGCTCCCGCCCGCGGCTCCCGCTATCTTCTCGATTTTCGCGCGGTCTACGGTAGCGCCGGGAGAGGCGGCGTTTGCGTGTTTAGGAATAAGACGCGCCGTTATCTTAATGTATATGTCTTTGATGGGGGGGTGGGCTTGCCCCGTCAAAATAACGCTCTGACCTAGCGCAATATCGACCTGCTTTACAGGTTGTCCAAACGCCTCCACCTCCGAAATAGAGCGCCAGTTCGCTATGTCAAACACGGGTGTGGAGGTAGGGAAGAGGCGGCTTGTTATGAGCGTGTAGGGTTTTCTTCCGCCCTTCAAGTCCTCTATAACTATCTCCGCCCCGCGCACGATTTGATGGGTTTGGCTGTCTCGCGCCACAAACTGAATCTGTTGAAGCTCTCCCGCCCTTACCCGGCTAGAGAGAGCGATTAGGAGCGTGCAGAGTATCAACGCACAGAGTGGATTCTTTATCGGTTTTAGGTTAGCCATGTGTTAGTTCACCTGAAATTCGATATGGAGTCGTACACGGCTCTCAATGGCTTGTCCGTCCCGCGTCGCGGGCTTGAACTTCCATTTTTTCGCCGCCTGAGTAGCGCGTCGGTCTAGCGCGTCCATTCCAGTGGACTGTACAACTTTAACCTCTTTTACTGTACCTTCCAAAGATACCACGCACTCTGCGACAAACGTTTTGTCTAGCGCTTCAGAGCGCAGTTCGTCGGGTATATCCAGCGCAGGCTGTTCTCCAATCGCGGCGGCTTCCGTAAAGACAGGCGCTTTTGAGACGGCGGTAGGCGGAGGCGTTGGTTCTATGGGCTTTGGGGCGGGCTTGGGGAGAGTAGACTTTACCTCTATAGGAGGCGCGGGCTTCGCCTCTATCGGGGGGGCGGGCTTCACAGTATTGGGGGCGGGAGTAGCGTCGCCGCCGCCCGGCTTCCCTGCGATACCGGGAACCGTTCCGGCATTTCCGTCCCCCTGCGCCACAGTTGGGGAGTCGCCGCCATCATCGCCGTTCCCTGCCGCTACCGCGACATGGGGGGCGTTGTGCGTGATACTAACGCGCCCATGATGTTGCGCGGAGGAGGCGCTCTTCTTCGCAACAGACTTTGCGGCGACCTTCTTCTCCTGCTTCTCTGGTTTGGGCGGCTCTACATCAGGAGGAGGCGCAAGAACCACCATCTGCACCTGTTGAAGCGATTTTTGGATAGACTTGAAGGCGTTGAAATGCGCCAAAACGGGCAGGGCTACAATGTGAACGCCTACAGAGATGAGAATAATGCGCTTCATCAGCGGGTTTTTTTGTCTTCGTCTTCCCATTACGCCTCTACTCCTTCTCTGTCGCGATAGCGAATCGCGTTACACCGGCTTTTCGCGCCTCGTCCATCGCGCCGACGACGCTACCGTGCAGAACCATCTTATCCGCGTTGATAATTACGAGGTCTTTATCGCCCACCTTCAACTTTTGCAGTCCCGCTTTCAGGGTTGCAAGCGTGACCGTAGCGGTGTTGAGGTGAACGCTTCCGTCTCGCATCATCGTTATTGTGATATTTTGCGAGGAGTGATCGCTAGAGGTTGCGGCTTTTGGTAGGTTCACGGGTAGCCCCGCCTGCACTACCATCGCTAAAGAAGCCACCATAAAGAAGAAGAGGAGGAACATCATCACGTCAATCATGGGGATAACCAGTATCTCCGCCTCTTCAATGGGCTTGCGTCGCGCTATTTTGACTCCCTTTTTCATCGCCATGAGAACCCCGCCTTTCTCAGTCTATACGCCCGGTCAGGAAGTTGACCAGTTCCGCGCCGTAGTACTCCATATCTTCAATAATTTTTTTGGAGACGTTGGCGTAGTAGTTGAAAAAGATGAACCCCAGCACAGCGATGGTGATACCCGACGCGGTGGAGATAAGCGCCTCGGAGATGCCGCCAAGCACCTGCGTCGGATTGGAGAGTCCGGTTTGAGAGGCGGCGCGGAAGGAGGTAATCATTCCCGCAATGGTTCCCAGTAGCCCCAGCAGAGGCGAGATATTGATAATCGTCTTCAAGATGGGGAGGTTGGCTTCGAGGTTGGGCAGTTCGTTTGAGGCTTCCTGCTCCATCGCCATCTCAATCGCGTCGGCGGAGCGGCGGGCATTTTTAAGACCGCGCGCGTACATCCTTCCGAGGGGGGTGGGGCGCTCTTCGCATACGGCGATTGCCCTTTGAAGCGCCTCTGCGTCATCGGGCTGATAGACCGCCTTCACGCCGTCTAGCAGTTCGTCGCCATCTATGGAGGCTTTTCGGAAGGAGACAGCGCGTTCGAGGATAATCACGAGAAGCGCCATAGAGCAGAAGAGGAGGGGGTACATCATTACCCCGCCGTCTTTAATAAATTTCAGTACGAGCATGGTTGCCAGTTTTCTCCGAGAGTTCGCTACTCAGACGTACACAACAGGCACGTCAAAAGAGGCGGACGCAAGCGCGGGATTCCGCGCCAGAATTGGTGTAAGAGTTTGTGGAAAAGTGTTACTTAATGTAGGAGAGAACTAGGCGAGAGGCGGAGCGCGGGAGGAGGCGCGAGAGGCTAACACACGGGATGAGGAGAGCGAAAGGGTAGATAGAACGACTCGCGCTGTCTCTATCCCTATGCAAAATTTTAGAGCGAGGGCGGGAGAGACGCTATCGGCTTGCCAATCGCAGTAGGCGCAGTGGGTTGCGGTATTCGTATCGCTATGCAGGGCGGTGGCGCGACCTCTAGTCGCCACATCCAGACCGCTTTCCAGCGAGGCGTGACTGTGTGTGAGCGCCCCTATCGTACAGAGAAACACGTAGAGAAACGCTATCAACGAAGCCTGAAACCGAAACCACTTTTGTGATTGGATGCTACGCCACACGAGTTATAACCTCAGCGAGATTCTATATTTATGAATCTGTATCCTATTATACGCCTTCTGAGCGCGATTTGATACCCTGTATCAGGAAACATTAACTACTCAGCCCCCCTTCGGGGGGAACCTAACCCCCGTCCCCTTCCCGGCGCGGGAAGGGGTGACTAGAGCGCAAA
>CAIJLM010000395.1 GCA_903821495.1 uncultured Chthonomonas sp.
CAACCTCTCCTTCGCAAAGGAGAGGAGTTCTTCTGGTTTGAGATTAGAAGCCTGTGCGAAGGGTTCCAAGTTTGGGGCTTTGTGCATTTGTTTCGCGTGTTTCGCGTGTTTCGCGGTTTTTACTCCCATAACCCTGAACTCTTACGAGAACAGGGGGCTTCGCTTCGTTTTCTGTGCTAAAATACACTATCGCTTGATAGATAAAAGGAAGCCAAACCAATGCGTCGCACTCTCTCTCTGTTCACTCTACTCTGCCTGACGAGTTTCGTCTCGTCCCCCGCTCTCTGTACTCAAGAGGCTCTTGCGCCTAAGCCCGCTGTCAAACTCGCCGCTCCGCTACCCGCCGAGGCTCTGCTAAAGTCTGCGTGTAAAAAAGCGAAACCTCAAGACAAAAAGGCGATAGAGAAGCGAGTCTTCGTGATTTTTCACGCCTCATGGTGCGGATGGTGCAAGCGCCTCGAAGCCGTCTTAGAAAATAAAGAGGTTCGCAAAGTGATGGAGACTTACTACAACTTCGTTCGCTTGGATGTTCAGGAGAGCGGAGCGAAGAAATCGCTTGAGAACCCCGGCGGCGACAGGCTGATGGAGGATTTTGGGGGCGCGAAAGCGGGGCTGCCGTTCTATGTTTTTCTGGATGCGAAGGGCAAGAAAATCGCCGACTCTCTTGTCATGCCCAAGGATGGCAATATCGGCTATCCGGGTAGCGCTGAGGAGATAACGGAGTTTGAGAACCTCCTAAAGAAGACCGCGCCAAAAATGACAGACGCTGACCGCGAAACGGTTATCGCCTATCTAACGAAGAACGCGCCAAAATCGCCGTAGCGGGGCGAAAGAATTCCTCGCAATCGTAACGATTCGTTTGACGGGAGGCGGGGGCTGAGGTAGAATGTGCGAGCGAGAAGGTCGGGTGGTCGCTCTTGAGCGAGCGGAGGGTTCGCCCTCTTAGCGAACTTGGGAGAGGAAAGTCCGGGCTTCATAGGGCGCGATGCCGGATAACGTCCGGGCGGGGCGACCCGACGGAAAGCGCCACAGAAAAGACACAGCCGCGCCTTTAGGGGGGCGGCAACGGTGAAATGGTGCGGTAAAAGCGCACCAGCGGCGTGGAGACACGTCGGCTAGGCAAGCCCCATCGGAAGCAAGGTCAGACAGAAGGGAATGAGGTGGCTCCGCCGACCCTTCGGGATGTACCGCAAGAGGGGCGGGGCGACCCGCCTCCCAGATAGATGACCACACAAATACAGAACCCGGCTTACAGACCTTCTCGCAACTCTGTCTACGCCTCCTGTCGCTTGGCGATGTCTCCCCGCAACCTACCCGTATAACCTTCCAAATGGGCGGAACTTTTCCGCCTAATCTCCCCTTTTGATGCCCTTATGAGGAGTTTTCACGATGAAAACAAAGTTCTTCGCTGTATTCGGCGCTCTTGTTTTCCTACTAGCGTTACCCGCCTATAGTAAATTCGCCCGCCAAGCATTGGAAGAGGTTCCCATTGAGCGCCTACTCAAAAACTTAAAAGACTATCTTGAGAAACATCCCAAAGAGGCGGAGGCGCACTATACCTTCGGGCGAATCTGTAGCATGGCGTATGCCCGTAATGTGAAAACGATTTCGGCTGAACTTAAAGACTGGGAGAAGAATCCAAACGACTACCCCAACCTGAGCAGAGACGACACTTTCCCCAAAGAAGAGATACGCGTCACCCCAAAAGAGAAGCCTACTCCCGCTAAACTCCAGTACCTGCGCCTCGCTATTGACCACTATCGCGCCGCCCTGACGCTAAAGCCTGATAACCTTTGGGCATGGCTTGGCTACGCGTGGACAGTAGAGCAAGGAGTTCAGTACGCCGACAAAATCCCCGCCCCCTTCGACAGCAAGAAGGCAAAAGTCGCGAAACCTGTCTGGCGAGAGGAGGCGCTGAACGCCTATCGAAAAGTCTATGAAGGCTCCTCCAAAGAGGAGCGCGGACTCATGAACTTCCCCGACCCCGCAGTAGAGTCGGGTGAGAGCATTCTGCGCGTTCAAAAAATGAGAGCCTCCCTACTTACTCCAAAAGAGAGGGAGGAGGTTGCAAGCATTGAGAAGAGCCTGCCTGACCTGCGTCACCGTGGCGGTTCTGTTACGCCCATTATCTTCCCTCTCACCGCGAACGCCTCTTTCCAGAGGTTGACCGCCACATCAAAGCGCGTCTCGTTCGACATGATGGGCGACGGCATTCGCCGCAGGTGGAGTTGGGTGACTCCAGACGCGGGCTTTCTGGTGTGGAATCCCAAGCGCAATGGGCGCGTGACCTCCGGCTACCAACTCTTCGGGATGGTGACATGGTGCATTATGTGGAAGAGCGGCTATGAGCCTTTGGCGCGACTGGATAACGACAGAAACGGCTGGCTAGAGGGCAGGGAGTTGGAGGGTATCGGCGTGTGGCAAGATAGGAACGGGAACGGAGTCTGCGACGCGGGAGAGGTTCTAACGCTGAAGCAGTTGGGGATAGCCCGTATCGCAGTGCGAGGGCAGAGGAAGATGGGCGGCGTACTCTCGAACCCGCAGGGCATTGTGAAGCGAGACGGCTCCACCCTGCCCACCTTCGACTGGATTGCAAAAACACCATAGAGGGAGAGGGTTACGGGAACTTGGCGCTTAACCTCACCCCGCCTCTCCTTCGCAAAGGAGAGGCGTTTTTGTCGTTTGAGATTGGGAAGCCTGTGCGAGTGGTTCCAAGTTTGGGGCTTTGTGCATTTTTTTCGCGTGTTTCGCGTGTTTCGCGTGTTTCGCGGTTTTTGCTCCCATAACCCTGAACTCTTACCTAATAATCTACGCTGGTTCTACTTGGCGGGCGGGGTGAGAACACCGAGGAAAAGGGGCTGTGAAGCCCCTTTTCTATACGACTCCTACCTCAATTTGAAACGGCTGTAGGCGACTCGCCATATCGTGCGAGACGTGCGCCTCTAAATAAATTCCCTCTTCACGGTAGTCAACTACGTCTACTCGCCCCTGTTCGTAGCACTTCGCCACGAGGTCGTTGCGATTGTAAGGAAGCAGGGCTTGTACGTCGATGAGTAGCCCCTTGAGCGTCTCTACCACAAGTTTCGAGAGGTTATGCAAGCCCGCGCCCGTCTCCGCCGATATGCAGACCGAGTTGGGCGTGTCCTCCTCAAGTAGGCGTAAGTAGACCTCATCCTTTACGAGGTCGCACTTGTTGAACACAGTGATTATCGGCTTTCCCTCCACGCCCAACGTATCCAGAACCTGCATGACCGCGAGCTGTTGCACTTCGCGGTGCGGGTGACTGGTATCTACGACGTGAAGCAGAACATCCGCCTCAATGGTCTCCTCAAGCGTCGCTTGAAACGCGGCGATAAGGTCGGTGGGCAGGTTACGAATAAAGCCTACCGTATCGGTAAGGAGTATCGCCCAACCGTCGTCCAGAGCCACGCGCCGCGTCGTCGGGTCGAGGGTAGCGAAGAGTTGCGGGTCGGCGAACACCTCGCTTCCTGAGAGCCTGTTCAGCAGGGTGGATTTTCCCGCGCTGGTATAGCCCACCAACGCCGCCGTGGGGAAGGGGAGTTTGCGGCGTTGCGCCCTCTGCTGTTGGCGTTGACTACGAACCTCCGCAATCTGCGCCTCTAGGTCGCTGATAGTCGCGCGAACTTTGCGGCGGTCGGTTTCCAGTTTGGTTTCGCCCGCGCCGCCGCGCACGCCGATACCGCCCTGCTGTCGCTCGAACTTCGTGTAGAGGTTGCCGAGTCTTGGAAGTAGGTAGGTGAGTTGCGCGAGTTCCACCTGCAAACGCCCCTCGCGAGTGCGAGCGCGTTGCCCAAAGATGTCGAGGATGAGCTGCGTCCTATCAATGACGCGGCACTTGAGAGCCTCCTCAAGATTGCGAACCTGCGCGGGGGAGAGTTCGCTGTCGACGATAACGAGGTCGCCCTTCATGTCTTGAAGCCCCGCATGGAGCTCTTCGGTTTTGCCGGGACCGATATAGTAGGAGGGGTCGGGGCGACGACGCTTCTGGTAGAAATCTCCCGCGACGACGGCTCCCGCCGTCTCTGCAAGCGCGGTCAGCTCCTCAAGGGCGTAGGGACGCATGGCTTCCTCCGGCTCGATAAGCACGAGGACAGCCCTCTCATTGGTATCAATATCATGTAAACCGGAATTACGCGGCATATACTCTCCTTCAAAAATAACGCTTCCTGCAAGCCCTCTCACTTTCGAGGGCGCGGGTCAAAAATCCTCTCCCTGTTTATACGGAACAAGCCAACCCTCCCGTAGAATGGGAACCACTGTATATTTATTTAGTTGAGCCGCATGGAGTACATCCTCTTTTTCTCTACGTTCAATGAGTTCGCGCCCGCTTCCACACTCGCAGAGCAGGGTTTCCAGTTCCGGTTTCGCCTGCTGAAAGGCGAGGGCGCAGAGCCGCGCTTCCGGCGACTGCGAGCAGGGTATCTCGGAGAGTATCGCCCCTGCGCCGAGGTAGTCCTCTATCGCGAATCGCAATGCGCCGTCCTCATTGGGCGTTGTCCAACGCTCTCCGCACGCAATGACGCTGACGCTGTTTTCGGTTTTGACGAGTAGCCGCGTGACCGCCTTTGCCACAGCCGCCGCATTGAGCAGGGTTCCGACGAAGAGAGCGGGAGCCTCGCGCCCGTAACGGCAACAGGTTGCGCCGTTGGGGGAAGCCATCGCCACCCGCACGCCGGGCGCTACCCCAATAAAGGAGAGTGGAGAGAGGCTGAATCGCGCCCCCTCAGTCGGCTTGTACGCCGTCTCCGCGCCCTCTGCGCCCGCCAACTCTATCATCTCTTCAACATTAGCGCAGGGCGCTATCGTCGCGCCGTAGTGGAGGGCGGTGACGACGGTGGTTGAGAAGCGGAGGGTGTCCACAACAACGAGAATGTCGTCGCGTTCCGCCGCGCTCTTCGCGCCCTGCCATCCCCACTCTAGTCTACAGCGATAGCCGCTCTGGTCAAAAATCACTACTCTAGTAGCCCCCGCTCTTTCAGGCTTACGAAGCGGTTATCGCCGATGATGATATGGTCTAGCAGGTCAATCCCTAGTAGTTTCCCGCACTCCACGAGGCGCAGGGTGACGGCTTTATCCTCTCGGCTCGGAGTGGGGTCTCCGCTCGGATGGTTGTGCGCCACGATAATAGAAGCCGCGCTTGCGGTTATCGCCTCTTTGAACACCTCTCGCGGATGGACAAGGCTTCCATCCAGTATGCCAATCGTCACGGTAACGACGCGCAGAACGCGGTTTTTCGTGTCCATAAGAAGCGTTTTGAAATGCTCCTGCTTCACATCTCGCAGTTCCGACATCAGCAGGTTCGCGACATCCTGCGGCGAGGAGATAGTGGGACGCTCCTCCTGATTGAGTGCGGCGAGACGCTTGCCCAACTCCACCGCCGCCAAAATCTCAATGGCTTTGACCTGCCCAATCCCCTTGACCTTGCCCAAACCCTCCAAGCCCGCGTTCGCTACGCCGCGAAGCCCTCCAAACTGGCTGAGAAGCAGTTCGCCTAAGCCGAGCGCAGAGCGCTCTTTCGTCCCGATACGTAGTTGTATCGCGAGGAGTTCCGCTGTCGAGAGCGCGGAGGCTCCATACTTCCAGAGGCGTTCACGGGGTCTCTCCTCGGCGGGCATTTCCATGATGGCGACGGTATAGCGTTCGGACACGGGCGACCTCCTCCTACTGTGCGGGGCGGGGTCAACCTCTGAATCCTATCTCGTATTTCGAACGTGTTTTGCTCAAGAGAGGGTATACAGAGACTGCTCACACCGTTTTCGCGATTGAACTGTCTCTAGTGTAGCCTAAACTCGCGCAGAAATGGGTAGGGCGAGTTAGCGCTCCCTAAGTTTCTGCGCGTCGAATAGCCCGTTCACGCCGTAGAAGTCCGCCAAAACCATCCGCTCAAAGTGAGGGATAGACTACGCCACATTCGAGGTTGACACCGATAGTTTGGCGAAGGTATTGATATTAGTCCCTGATTGGGGTAATCTCTAGTCCTTGCGTGGCGGTTGCCAATAAATGTTAGCGCGGAGGAATGAAGTGGCGTTTTCCAGTATTCAATATGTTCTATTCTTTACAGTTTTGCTGATATTGATGAAACTTGTGCGGAATGAAGACGTGAGAAAGTGGATACTGCTCGGCTTGAGCTATATCTTCTACGGATTTTGGGATGTTCGCTTCGTTCTGCTGTTGGCGGGTATGTCGCTTGGAAACTACTACTTTGGAAACCGAATTCATCAGGCGGAAGACCCTAAGAGTCGCAAGCGCTGGCTTGTCATCGGCGTAACGACAAACCTCTGTGTTTTGGGCTTCTTCAAGTACGCTACCAACTTTGTCATTCTACCGCTCAACGAACATTTCGCGCTACATCTGCCAAAGATTGTTCTGCCCGTCGCTATATCGTTCATCACCTTCGAGGTCATCAGTTATATCGCCGACATCTATAAGAAGACGACGGAGCCCGCAAAGGATTTCCGCGAAGTGGCTCTGCTCGTCGCCTTCTTCCCACACCTTATTGCGGGACCCATTCTGCGCCCCAAGCAGTTCTTCCCAGAGTTGCGTCACCCGCTTGTTATCACCAAAGAGAACCTCTTTCGCGGAGGGCAGTTCTACCTACTCGGATTAGTGAAGAAGGTGTTGATAGCGGACAGACTCTCTATTTTCGTGGATGAGGTGTACAAACATCCCGCGGACTACACGGCGCTGACGCTCTGGCTGGCGGTTATCGCTTACGGCATACAGATATTTTGCGACTTTTCGGGCTATAGCGATATGGCTATCGGGAGCGCGAAGTGTTTGGGGCTAGAGATTCCCGCCAACTTCAAGATGCCCTATATCTCGAAAAATATCACCGAGTTCTGGCGGCGATGGCATATCTCGCTGTCGAGTTGGCTACGTGACTACCTCTACATCGACACGCTCGGCGGAAACCGCAAGGGCAAGGTTCGCCAGTATATCAACCTCATGCTCGTTATGCTGTTGGGGGGGCTGTGGCACGGCGCGAGTTGGAGTTTTATGGTGTGGGGCGGGATGCACGGCGTAGGATTAGCGGTTCATAAACTGTGGATGGAGAGCGTAGGCAAAAAGATACCCGACCACCCCGTGATAAGAGCCGCTAGTTGGCTCGCTACCATGATTTTCGTCTGTATTACATGGGTATTTTTCCGCATGAGCGACTTTTCGGTTTCGCTGAGGATAGTGCGTAAAATGCTCGGTCTGGAGGATGGAAGCGGTATCGCTTGGCTGTATCGCGACTTTCTCCTCCTCCTACCCTTCGTCGTTGTGGCGCATATACTCGGCGTGAAGCATGGCTCGAAACTACGCTTAAATCTGAACACGTTCGGCGGACTGTTTCTCTTATTTTTTATTCTTTTGGCGTTGTTGTTGTGGTCGCCGTCGCAACCCGCCCCGTTTATCTATTTTCAGTTTTAGGAGACCGCGTGAATGTTCAAACTGCTTAGAGTAGGATTGGCTCTGCTGTCGGCTGTCCTGTGTTGGGAGATTATCATCACTTTTCTCAGCGAACGTATTCCGGGTTTTGATATTGGCACGGGGCTGGGAGTGGTGGCGAGACAGGGAACGTCCATTCAGGGACTAGAGGGCTTCTCTATCGAGCGTATCAACTCGCACTATACGCGGGGCGCGGAGTTCGACCTTCACGACGCAAATACGCGGCGCGTGGTAGTTTTAGGAGATTCGTATACAGAAGCGACGCAGGTGGACGAACGGAGTTCCTTCTCTCAGGTTGCACAACAGAAGTTCCTCGATAACGGGCGCTCCGATATTCTTATGGTGAACGCGGGGCACTCCGGCAAGTCTCCGCCCTACTACATCGCCACAGGCAAGGCGTGGATGGATTTTCTACGCTCCGATTTTGTGGTGGTGCAACTTAACGAGGGCGATTTCACCTCCGATTTCTACAACTCCGCGCAGGATGCCTATATAAAACACGATGGAGACCAACTCACTCTAATACGCAAACCGCTAGAGCAGAGCAGTTACGCCAGTTTAGCGACGCACTCCGGTATTGTCACGCGCGTTAAACGCATTATGGCGGAGCGCAAGGGAGCCGAGAAGAAAAAGACCTCAAAAAAACCGATAGACCCCTCTTTTGCGAAAGAGACGCTCTGGTTTATGCACGAGGCGAAAAAGGTGTTTCCTTACGTCGCTGTGGTCTACGTTCCTACCATGGACTACCATCAGCGCGATACGTTGAGCCAACTACCGCCAATAGAGGTCTCGCTAGAGGCGGCGGCGAAAGCGGAGGGGATGCCGTATATCAATATGCGTCCGCAGTACGCTCAATACTTCTTTGAAACCAATCAGCCCTGCCACGGCTTCAACAACACGATTCCCGGTATAGGACACATCAACGGGTATGGACACCGCCTGCTGGGGGAAGAACTCTACAAGCTGATTAGCCCGATGTTGAAGCGATAAGAAGAGGAGGCTTACGGTCTCACTGGCGGAACAAGGCGGTGTGCGATGTCGCGTAGCGTCGTCGCACAGGGTTCCGGGTAGCCTTTCGACGGGTCAAGTAGAATCTCTTGCGATAACCTCCGCCAAACTTCGTGCCGAGAGTCGTAGACTGCCAATCCTAACAGCCACTCCTCAGTCCACTGTATGTAGTCTTCAAGAATCGCCTGATCTACCTCTTCGACCACCCACTCCGCCAATAGTATCAAACCCGCCCCATCTTGCGTCGTCTCAAAAAGCGAGGCATAGAGCAGTAGTAACCCTAAAGCGTAAAACGGACGCTCATCATGGTATTCCGGCAGCCTCAATATACGCCAGCAGAACAGGCGCAAAGCACGCTCCATTGCCTCTCTGCCAAGATAACGAACACTGGCGAGAAGTTGAATCAGAGCATAGTTATTGCCTAATACATAGTTATCTACCTCTGGGTCATCCGCCGCTCTAAACAGAACCGCGCAACAGAAGGCGCGTATAAGATGACCATGTTCGCCTTTATATTCGGCAGAGTAGGCTATCCATTCCGGGGTGTCGGGTTCGCAAAAGCGATTAACTTCCAAAACGTAGCGCGGAATCCAGTGTAGATGGAGAGGAACCTGCTTTCCTTGCTGTATCCGTTTCAAGGCTCGAAAATACTCCTCATAAGAACATCCCCCCGAATCGCTGTTGGCGATTTCACGAAGCATAGCGTTGTCAATACGCGGCTGTAACCACTCCTGTAGCGCCGTTTCTGAGGGATTGAGGCGGCGTAGCAACTCTTCGACTTGCGGGTTTTTTAGCATGGTGTTTTGCGCCTCGCCTACTCCCAGGGTAAGAAGCAGACCTTGATAGCCTCCTGCCGTTCCAGCAGGTCAATCGCCTCCGCGTAGCCCTCCAGCGGGAAGCGATGCGTCACAAGCGGGCGTAAATCTAGTTTCCCCTCCGCAATCAAGCCGACAGCGTACTCCGCCGCCTTTCGAGAGTGTCCGGGATACCCGCAGAGTCGTAGCGTGTAGTGACGCGGCGCAAATGTGTAGGCTTCGCGCTGTACCCCAAATAGGGCGACAACGTCCCTCGTTCTATCCATCAGCCACTCTACTGAGGTTTTCGCGCCCACACAGTCGATTGCGGTATCGAATTTGCCAGCCGCTTCGTAGGTTTTCGGGTCGAACGTCGCCGTTATCCCAAGCGAAAGCCCTAGTTCACGGCGTTGGGGCGAGAAGTCGAAGCCTATTACTTCGGAAGCTCCCTCTGCACGCGCCATCTGCGCCGCGATAAGCCCCGCAGGTCCCAACCCAACGACTGCGAAACGTCGCCCCGCCAGAACGTTCATCTCCTTGAGCATCAGAAACGACGCGCCGACGCACATCGCGAGTTCTACGGAGGCGGTGGCTTCTACAGGAAGGTGAGCGGGAACGGGAATAAGGTTTTCCGCCTTATGAACCGCGTACTGCGCGTAACACCCGGCAGGCTTGTGACCGGGGTCGCGCCACGCGCTCACCCTCTGCCCAACCGCAAGGTCAGTCACGCCCTCGCCGAGAGCCGCCACCACTCCCGTAGCCTCATGCCCCGGCTGACCGGGCGTGTAGGGGTAGTGGAACTGATGACCGGGAAACATCGGTTCGTTGTGCCGCAGGTGCAAATCCCACTGCGGGCAGGTTGTGACCGCCTCTATTTTTAGAAGCGCCTCGCCGTGTCCCGGTTCGGGAACGGGAACCTCTAGTATCTTGAAATCGCGTCCTTCGCCTATTTGTAGAATCTTCACTGTTTACTCCTCCCAGTCCAACACAACGCCTAAAACGCCCTCTTTACGGTTCAGTATGAGGTCGAAGGCTTCCGAAGCGCGAGAGGCGGGGAGGCGATGCGTTATCAGGTGACTTGTGGAGAGTTTGCCCTGAGCCAGCCAGTCCAGCGTCTCGTCCATTCGGCTTTGGCTCCAGCCCGCAGGCGCGTAGAAGGCGAGTTCGCGCTCCCTAAGTTTCTGCGCGTCGAATAGCCCGTTCGCGCCGTAGAAGCCCACAGAAACTATCTGTCCAAAGTGACGGAGTAGAGGATACAACGCCTCCGTATCCACGACTGTGCCTACCGTGTCCACTACTACCTGCACTCTCTCCTTCGCCCACGCGGAGACGGCGGCGAGGAGGTCTTCGCTTCGCGTATTGACAACTCTATCACCCTCCTTGCAGGTAAAAAGCGAGAGGCGGTTATCGTGCCGCCCTGTTAAAAGGACGTGCGCCCCCCGCTGTTGGAGGGTCTGCGCCGCCCAGTGTCCTACCATGCCGTCGCCAATCACAACCGCAAAATCTCCGGCTTTAAGGACGGGGCGCGTTCCTGCATTGTAGCCAACCTGCGTGAGGACGAGACCGCTTGCCGAAACAGGGTCGAGGTCTGCGGGCAGTTTCCACACCTGCGAACGCGGCGTAACGGCGGGAGAGACGTGCCCTCCGTGACTGTAGAACATCCCATCCACCCGCGAAACGGTGGCGAAAACGACATCGCCTATCTGTAAATCGGAGATGTCTGCGCCTAGGCGCTCCACAACGCCCACTTTTTGATAGCCTGGGACGTGGGGAAAGGGAAGCGGGTCGGTATCGCGGCGCGGAGTGTCTCCTGAGATACGTTCGCCGCGTACAAACGAGCCTTCGGTTCCGTTGCTTATCCACGAGTGCAGAGTGCGTATGACCACATCCTGCGAACCGGGTTCGGGAACCTCCACTTTTGAGAACGCAACTTCACGCGGCGCTGTCGCAACGACGGCGTTGGCTAACATTCGTTTTCATCTCCTTTTTAGGGTTACGCGCCCTGCCCAGACACGTCGTATAGTTTGATATGACCGAAATCGGGATAGCGTCCGTCTTTCGTCGCCCTCTCTTGCGAGGTTGCGCCGCCAAGCGCAAGGCGGGAGCCTCCGTTCAGCCACACAGAATCGCATACCCGCATTTTTGTGTCCTGCGCGTGGAGCAGATGACCAGACGCGGTATCGAACAGCCCGACGTTCCACTTGCCCTGCGCGAGCCTGCCCGCCATTAGAAAGAGTTTCTGGTTGGGGTGGAAGCGTAGCGACTCCATCAAGCCCGTCCCTGCCTCTGCATCTTTTATCTCCAAAACCTTGCGCGGCGGAGCGTCGCCCCATGCGAAGCGTTGCCAAGTCTGCCTGCCGTTTCCCGCCATCGGGTCTACCATGGGTCCCATACCGCACACACACACTTCGCGCCCATCCGGGCTAAACGCCATATCGAATATGCCGCCGAGGTAGTGGTGGCTCTTGATAATACCCCAACTTGTGAAGTCGGGGGTTGTCCACGTTGCGACCTGCTTGCCCGTCTCCAAACTCCAGACGCGCACCTCGCCCATCATGTTCCCAGCGGCGATAAAACGGCTATCAGGGCTGAACGCAACCGAAAGCGTGGGCGGAACGTGTGGCAAAGCCCATCGCAATGCGCCCGTCTCCGCATCGTAGACTTTGACGCTCGGCTCACGTTCAGCGGCAGGCTCGTACTTATACCCGCCTGCTAGAAACTGCCCCGTCACCGAAGCGACGAGACGCTCGTCTGGCGAGACTCGCATCTTCCATGACCAGAACTTGTGAGCTTTTACGGCGCGGGTCTGCCTTCCTTCGGCAGGGCTAAACCAGCGCAGAGAGCCGTCGTATCCGGCGGAGACCACTGTTTCGGATTTCGACAGATAGTGAACGCCGCTTGCATAACTCTCGTGCTTACCGAGTAGTTTGTGTTCGCCCGAATCCGCCGATATCTCGTATATCCCGCCATCCAGACACGCCGCGAAGAGGCGTTTTCCTTCGGGGTGCGCGTCTACGGCTAGAACCGCAGCGGGGAGTTTCAGCGACTTGGCGGCAGTGAGTTTTACGTCGGCTACAGGGGAGGCTGTTTTTGTCTCTAAGGCTGTCATGCGAGTATCTCCCGAATCGGCTGGGCGTGGTCTTCCACGCGATAAGAGGTAGCGATGTCTGGCGCGTCGTACTCCACGTAAGGGTCTATACCAAGCGCGGTGAATATCGTTGCGAAAAGGTTTTTCTCGTTAAAGGGCTTCTCTACAACGTCCACTCCGTCCTTATCCGTAGCCCCGACAACAACTCCGCGCTTGATTCCGGCTCCCGCCATTGCAAGGCTCCAAGCATCCGGGTAGTGGTCGCGTCCGCGGCTGGTGTTGAGCCAAGGAGTGCGCCCAAACTCGCCCATCATTACCACAAGCGTTTTGTCCAGAAGCCCCCGCTCTTCAAGGTCGTTGATGAGATTAAAGATAATCCTATCTACCTCTGGTACGAGCATCTGATAGATTTCGTGTTGAAAAACGTGGCAGTCCCAAGGCATTCCGTTAGAGACCATGACGAAGGGAGCGCCGTTCTCCACAAGGTTTCGCGCCATAAGCGTATGTAGCCCGAAGTTACCGGGTCCGTAGCGTTCACGGTCTTTCGGTTTAATTTTGTTCATATCGAACAGCTCCGCGCAACTCATTAAGCCTTTAACGCGAGAAAAGACGGCGTTTTCAGAGGCGGCGGCGGCGCTAGCGCGGTCGTTTTGATACTTTTTGGTGAGGAATCGGCGCAGGGCTTCACGCTGTTCAAAATCCTGCGTGGTCGTGTCCACGAGACGGTTTACATCCGCTAGTTTGTACTCTCCGCCTGCGCGAACGGGTCCGTACTGTGCGCCAAGCCACCCCGCCCAGTTACCCGCCTTAAACTCCTTAAACTCGTTCCCTTCTGGGCAGGGGTCGAGCAGAATGAAGTTCGGGATGGGGCTATCGAGATGACCGAGTTGTTGTGCGAGAACGGATCCAAGCGTGGGGCGAATAAACGGTTCACGGGGAGGAGCGCCGCGCTGTAGCAGGTTTATCGCCTGGAAATGCTCATTGGGCTTTGTCTTCATGGAGCGCACAACCGCAAGTTTGTCCGCGATACTAGCGCAACGGGGCATGAGTTCGCCAAAGTGAACCCCCGGTATCTTCGTGGGAACGCTTTTGAAGGGACCTCCATAGATGCTGTTCGGCTTAGGATCCCACGTCTCGAACTGGCTTGGCGCGCCGCAAAGCCAGAGCAGAATACAGTGTTTCTGCTGTTTCTTCGCCTGCTCGGCGATAGCGGGGAGCGAAAAAAGCCCGTTCCAACTCAAAAGCGACGTAGCCCCAGCGCCCATTGCGCCCTGTAGGAAGAGGCGGCGGTGCAGGGTATGTTCGGGAGGCGTACACACTCCAGATTCAGTAGGTTCTGTGTTGTCTGTCATATTTAATGATTCACCTGAAACTCCGTGCAGGTCAGTAACGCCCACAGCAGGTTTCGGGAGCCTTTTTCGGGAGATTGGGCAGTCAGAATAGATTTACACTGTTGCAACTCGGTAGTATCGGGAGAGCGTCCCAAGACGGTGCGGAACGCCTCCTGCACACGCGCCTCCGGTGAAGGAAGCGCCGCAAGTTTCGCGGTCATGTTGCTGGGCGCGGGTTTCAATAAGCCGTTTAGAATCGGCGAATTTGTGTAGAAGAGGGCTTGTTGTAGAGAGGGGTTGTAGTTATCGGTCATAACATCGGGGAACGTTGCAGTGAACGCACGCTCCATCTGCGACAAGGCTTTCGCCTCTACTCTGTTTTCGGTAGCGATAACCAGAGAGCGCAGAAGTTGCTCGGCGGTCAGGGGCTTCTCTAGCCCTCGCGCAAACGATTCGGGGCGCGGCGGCGCTTTACCGCTCGGCTTCGAATCGAGTTGGTAGGCGCGAGTGAGGACGAGGTTTCGCACCAGACGCTTAATATCGTAGCCGCTTTTCTCGAAATCGAGAGAGAGAGCCAGTTGAGCAGTTCGGGGTGGCTAGGGCGATGCCGTGAATCTATCTGGTCTACGGGTTGAACAATACCGCGCCCCATGAACACTGCCCACATACGATTTACAAAAGCGCGGGAGAGCTGAGGATTATTGCGCGTTACGGCTTCCGCAAAGGCTTCACGGCGTGAAAACTTTGGTATGGCGGGAGCGTGCGCTCTCTGCCCCTCCTTCGCAGGAGGAACGACATAGAGGTCGGCATTGTCCTTCTCCTGTTCAAACGCGCCGGGTATTCGCTCTGGCACGCTCTTCCCGTTCAGAAACACCATGACGGCGGGTTGCGACTCCTTCTTGAGGTTTGCGAAGTTGATAAAGCCGCCTATCGCGCTCTCAGAGACCCCTAACCCTGTTTCTGTCTCCATATTTTTGCTACGGTTGAAAGTTGCGACTAGCCCCCAGTAGTGGCGTTGCTCTATCTCCCAAACAAGGGGGTGGTTGTGGCACTGGGCGCACTTTATCTGCACGCCGAACACGACGGGGGCAACCGCCTCCGCCATCGCTTGATGGCTGTTGTTTCGCTCTGCAATAAACCAGAACGCTCCACGATTCGTTCCGCCTGTCGGACGCGCTAAAAGAATATCGCGCACCACATCGTTCCAAGGTCGGTTTTCTCGGAAAGACTCTTCAAGAAAGGCGTTCCAGCCCCGCGTTTCACGTTCACGCGCGTTTTTTTCTGAAGGTCTGCCCATCAGCGCCGTGTCGAACAGCTCTCGCAGGCGGCGGGGGTAGTCTTCAGAAGCGATGAGTTTGTCTACGAGGCGCGTGCGCCTATCGCTCTGCCCGCCCGCCAAAAACTGATTGAGTTCGCTCTTGGAAGGGATTCTGCCTGCAATATCGAGATAGATACGCCGGGCGAAGGTCGCGTCATCACAGAGCCGAGCCGACACAATTTTGTCCCGTCGCCAGTCCGCCTGTAGGAGCCAGTCTATTGTGGCGGTAGGCGAGAGAGTTTCAGGCGGAGTTGGGCGCGTCTGACGTGAACGCTGGTAGTCTGCAAGGTACTCCGCCGCCCATCTGGTATCTGTTGATGTGGCGGAAGCGAGCTTAGATTTAGGCGCGGGTAACGCCGAAACCCATGCTTTGAGAGCGGCGATGTCTGCCGCGCTCAACTGCTTTTTAGGGTCTAGGGGCATATGCGTCTCAGAGTTTGGCTGTACGAACTGCACGAGGCGGCTCTCGTTTGGTCTACCGGGAATAATGGCGGGTCCCCGACTTCCTCCCCGTAGCATTGTATCCAGTGAGCGCAGGTCGAGACTACCCTGCTGACGCACTCCGGCATGGCACTTTAGGCACTGCTTATCGAGTAGCGGCTCTATGCGACTCGTCCAGAGCTCTTCCGCATCTACCGGACTCGCTAATTGCGGTGTCTGGGCGAAGGTAGAGAGTATCGTTCCTAGAAAAATGGCTACAATAGATAGTAGAGAGAGGGGCGTAGTACGGTTACGAGAGTGCATTGTTCCTTACGGCTTTCACGAGAATGTGCCTGAAAACTACTTGCTGTTGATGATAGATGGCACTCTAACCAGACTACGTTGTACAGACATCAGAGTACTGAGTCAGGTGAGCCATTATGACATATCGCTTTTTATGAGAGAGAGAATGTCACCGACCAATAGGTAGGTGAAAATTACGTATCTATCTGCCTCCTCTTGCCGGGTTATTGTGGTATGCGTTCCTTTGTTCGTTGCTTTGTATACACTGTTAAGCCTGTCTGCCAAATACTCTATATGTGAACCCACCAATTCACCGAATCGCTCAGATTCACTACAGTCATTTACAAATGCAAGTATGCGATTTATGTAGTGAGATTGCCCCAACTGGATCGTCTTCATTTTTCCATCGACTAATCTCGTTCGCGGTTCTTGCGAGGCAGGAAATACTACATCGGCGAGGTCTTCTAAAACGCGCCGGCAACTATGCACAGCGTTTGACCAGTCTTCAGGGTTGTTTGAACGTAGATTCTCGTATAATGATGATAGCCGGTGTGTTGAGTTAGGTATTCGTGAACCAATTACATTATCGACCCGGCGGCTAACACGGACAAAAATGTCGTCGGCTATGCTTGAATACTTGAGTTCGTAATAGGTCTGAGACACAAAACCGTGAATATATGCTCGCCGGCTTGCTAATCTTTCGGCTGTAGTAGCACTACTTAGGATGAGTCTATTGCGTTCAAGTGCATTACCCATAGGAGAAAATACATACTGGCTTGGATTGGATGAAGATACTGCGATATCGGGGTCTCGTGAAGTATCTAATCCCGCTTGGATGGCTTTGAGGTATTCCTCCATTTGAGCAATGGATTCTGTGTATGCCCGTGTGTCAACCTTCTTATTCGTTGGGTCTTGAATCTGAAAATGGCGACCAGCAAGCCCTGCTAATCGCCATGTTTCAGGTGGTAAACCTGTTGGCGTTTGAAGATAACCACCTGCTTCATTTCTCATTATGGACATGATATCCAAATCGTTTAGTAACCGAGCGATTCGACTCGCCTTGAGTGCAATTTGCGTTAAAGGAATTTCGCTCAATTCTATATTGCGAAGCGTTTCTTCTGATAAAATCAACGCTTCTGCCTGTGCTTGACGATTGGGTGGGATTTGCTCACTCATGCTATACTTTATCCTTTATTCGTGGAATTAGACTGTTTCTCTTTGCGTCTAAAGGCATACATAAGGAGTGGCTCCAATAAGGGTGGTATGGGGACATGAACGCCCCAAAATACATTTGGGTGTGTTTCATTTCGGTTGAGCACGGGATTCCATTTTGGGATGAGTCCGCGAAAAACGCGAAAAAGCGCGAAAAGGAGTGCAACAAGCCCCCTCGCTTGAAGCCACTCGCACAGGCTTTTAGCCTCAAACCAGTCGCTCCCTTTCTCCCGTGTCGAACGGGGGAAAGGGTTGGGGTTAGGGGGCG